>JAFPDB010000329.1 GCA_017390085.1 Bacteroidales bacterium
CCCACGCGGGGGGGGGGCGTCGGGCTATCCGCGCGGGGCAATCTCGGCCTTCAGGGCTACGCTCTCGACCTGGATGCCTATGGGTGGCGCGACCTTGCGCACCTTGACCCATCCGCCCGTGAGGCCGCGGGGGCGGAATCGCTCCTCGAGCCGCCGCGTCAGCTCCGCCACGAGCGACTCGAGGAGGTGGTGAGGCGTGGCCATGACGTCGGCGATGAGGCGGCAGGCCTCGACATAGTTGAGCGCGTCGGCCACGTTGTCGGACTCGGCGGGTAGCGAGGCGTCGACGACGAGGTCGGCGTCGACAATGAAGCGGCCGCCCACTTTCTGCTCTTCGGCGTAGCAGCCGTGGCGCGCGTAGACCTCGATGTTGCGCAGCTCTATGGTCATCTGTTTCATATTTGCGCGAAGCGTTAGAAAAAGTCACTTATGCGGCGCAAAGATAACAAACGGCGCTGAAAGGGGTATAGGGCTGAGGGGGTGACGGTGTTTTGAGGCGGCTTAATGCTATTGCTTTTGACCCTCATTCTCTCTAATTTTGATAATCGGAAAGAAAGCACTCCGACGAGTGTATGAAACTGTAACAAAAACCCCAGAATCGACATGACAGAGCAAGTCGCGGAGACCAAGAGCGAGAGCCAAGGCAACTTCATAATACAGAAAATCGAATCCGACCTCAAGGTCGGCAAAAACGGCGGACGCGTCCAGACCCGCTTCCCGCCCGAGCCCAACGGCTATCTGCACATCGGCCACGCCAAGGCCATAGCCCTCGACTTCGGTGTGGCGAAGCGTTTTGGCGGCGTGTGCAACCTGCGCCTCGACGACACCAACCCGACGAAAGAGGGTACGGAATATGTCGAGGCCATCAAGCAAGACATCGAATGGCTCGGCTTCAAGTGGGGCGACATATTCTACGCCTCGGACTACTTCCAGCAGCTATGGGATTTTGCCGTGGAGCTGATAAAGCGCGGCCGCGCCTACGTCGACGAGCAGACTGCCGAGCAGATTGCCGAGCAGAAAGGGACTCCGACGCAGCCTGGCGTGGCCTCGCCCTACCGCGACCGCCCCGTCGGGGAGAGCCTCGCCCTCTTTGAGCAGATGAACAGCGGTAAGATGGAGCCCGGCAAGATGGTCCTGCGCGCCAAAATCGACATGGCCAACCCGAACATGCACTTCCGCGACCCTATCATCTACCGCGTGCTGAACGTCCCGCACATCAGGACGGGCAACAAGTGGAACGCCTACCCGATGTATGACTTCGCCCACGGGCAGAGCGACTTCTTCGAGGGTGTGACCCACTCGCTTTGCACCCTCGAGTTCGTCGTCCACCGCCCCCTCTACGACCTTTTCGTCGATTGGCTCAAGGAGACGCGAGGCGAGACCGACATGGACGACAACCGCCCCCGCCAGACGGAGTTCAACAAGCTGAACCTCAGCTACACCCTCATGAGCAAGCGCAACCTCTTGGCGCTGGTCAAGAACGGGCTGGTCAGCGGATGGGACGACCCCCGAATGCCGACAATTTGCGCCTTCCGCCGCCGCGGGTACAGCCCCGAGAGCATAATCTCCTTCATCGACAAGATTGGCTACACGACTTTTGACGCCCTCAACGAGTTCTCGCTTCTCGAGAGCGCCGTGCGCGAGGACCTGAACAAGCGCGCCACGCGAGTCTCGGCCGTCCTCAACCCCGTCAAACTCGTCATCACGAACTATCCTGAGGGGAAAGTGGAGATGATGGATGCGCAAAACAACCCTGAGGCTCCCGAAGAGGGCAGCCACCAGATCGCGTTCAGCCGCACGCTCTGGATGGAGCGCGACGACTTTATGGAGAACGCCCCCAAGAAATTCTTCCGCATGACCCCCGGCGGCGAGGTCCGCCTCAAGAACGCCTACATCATCAAGTGCACTGGTTGCATGAAGAACGAGGCCGGCGAGATTGAGGAGGTCTATTGCGAATATGACCCCGAGAGCAGGAGCGGAATGCCCGGCGCCGACCGCAAGGTGAAGGGGACACTCCACTGGCTGAGCGCGGGACACTGCACGAAAGCCGAGGTACGCCTCTACGACCGCCTTTGGAAAGTGGAGAACCCCCGCGACGAGATGGCCGCCATAATCGACCAGCAGGGTTGCGAACCCGTCGAGGCCATGAAGCAGATCATCAACCCCGACTCGCTGCACACGATAACCGATTGCTACGTAGAGGATTTCGCGGCTCAGCAGAAGCCGCTGACATACTTGCAGTTCCAGCGAATCGGCTACTTTAACGTGGACCCCGACTCGCTGACCGCGGGCGTCCCCGTCTTCAACAAGACGGTAGGGCTGAAAGACAGCTGGGCGAAAGCCAAGTAACACCCCCTGTCGAGGCGGCAAAACGACACCCTTGCCGCCCGCGCGTCATTCCCCCCCGTTGGAGGAGACGCGCGGGCGGCAACTTTTATTTGCTTAACAATTTTTATAATAAGGCCGTTTGTCGTTATATTTGTGACATAGCACCCCAAAAAATATGACGAGACAATACGCCCCCCAGGACCTTCAGGCCGACAAGCGGTACTTGCGCCTGCTGGCCGAAAAATTCCCCAACATATCGGCCGCCGCTACGGAGATTGTGAACCTTCAGGCCATATTGAGCCTGCCGAAAGGGACTGAGCACTTCCTCTCCGACCTGCATGGCGAGAGCACCGCTTTCCATCACGTGCTGAAAAACGCGTCGGGCGTAATCCGGCGCAAGGTTGACGACATTTTCGGCATGACGATGCGCCGCGAGGACCGCGACACCCTCTGCTCGTTGATCTACTACCCGCGCGAGAAGCTCGACCAGGTGAAGAGCAAGAGCGGCATCGACCTCGAGGATTGGTATCGCACGGAGCTTTACCACGTCGTGGCGGTGGCGAGGGTCGTGGCGTCGAAATACACCCACTCGAAAGTCCGCAGGGCCTTGCCGCCCGAGTTCGCCTACGTGATTGAGGAGCTGCTCTATGAGAGCCAGACCGATGAGGACAAGCAGAGTTACTATGCGAGCCTGATAAACTCCATTGTCAACATCGGGCGATCGGAAGAGTTCATTATCGCCATCAGCAGCCTGATCCACAGGCTCGTAATCGACACGCTCCACATTGTGGGCGACGTGTATGACCGCGGCCCGGGGGCGTGCGACATCATGGAGTCTCTTTGCTCGTATCACGATTTCGACATCCAATGGGGAAATCACGACATATCGTGGATGGGCGCGGCTGTCGGGAACTTGGCTCTTATCGCCAACGTCGTCAGGATATCGATACGCTACGCCAACGTCGAGACCTTGGAAGAGGGATATTCCATAAACTTGTTGCCACTGGCCACGTTCGCGATAGACAATTACGGGATGGACCCGTGCGAAAGGTTCCAGGCCCAGGAGTTTGAGGACAACAGTCGGATGAGCCGCTCCAAGCAGCTCATGGCCAAGATGCACAAGGCCATATCGATCATCCAGTTCAAGCTGGAGGGGCAAATCGTGTCGCGGCATCCCGAGTATGGTATGAAAGACCGGATGCTGCTCAACGCCATAGACTACGACGAGGGCACGATAACAATTTGCGGGAGGGCGTACCCGCTGAGGGACAAGCTATTCCCGACAATCGACCCGTCGAACCCTTACGTCTTGAGCCTTGAGGAGGAGCAGCTCATGAGCCAGCTCCACCACTCGTTCACCCACTCGGAGAAGCTACAAAAACACATACGCTGCCTATATAACCACGGCAGCCTGTATCTGGTCCGCAACAATTGCCTGCTCTATCATGCCGCCATACCGCTTAACGCCGACGGCTCGTTTAAAAATGTCGTAGTGGGAGGAAAGGAGTATTCGGGGCGCGACCTTATGGACAGGATCGACAAGATGGTACGTACGGCCTACTTTGGCGAGGCTGGCAGCGCCGAGAAGTCCGAAGCCGTGGACTACATGTGGTACCTGTGGTGCGGCGCCGGCTCGCCACTCTACAATAAGGACAAGATGACGACCTTCGAGCGTTACTTTGTCGACGTGGAGGACGTCAACCGCGAGGTCAAGGGCTCGTATTACGAGCTTGCCAACGAGGTCGGGACTTGCGAGAGGATAATGAAGGAGTTCGGCCTCCCGCCCGACAAGTCGCGAATCATCAACGGCCATACGCCCGTCCGCACCATGCAGGGCGAGAGCCCGATGAGGGCCGACGGCAAAAGGCTCGTGATAGATGGCGGCTTCTCAAAGCCCTACCATAAGACCACGGGAATTGCGGGCTATACGCTTATTTACAACAGTCATGGCCTTCAACTTGTTCAGCATGAGGCGTTTGAGAGCAAGGAGAAAGCCATCGAGGACGGTAGCGACATACATAGCCGCGTGCAGCTGGAGGAGTTTAAGTATCACCGTATGCTGGTTCGCGACACGGACCGCGGTCGCGAATTGCAGGACCAGGTGGAGAACCTCGAAAAGCTTCTGCAAGCCTATCGCAACGGCTTGATTAAGGAGAGTTGACGACCTTTTGAGAAGTAGTCGGACGGCATTTGAGAAGCTCTCAAATGCCGTCTTCTTATTGCGAGTCGGCCGTCAGAGCCTCGAAGCATCGTTTAAGGCCGTCGCGCCAGTGCGGGACGGATATGCCGAACGTGGCGGAAATCTTCTCCTTGCTCAGGACAGAGTATCTTGGGCGGGTGGCTTTTGTGGGGTAGTCTGCCGTGGCGATGGGGCGGATTTCACACGGTGTGGCGTGAAGGGCCGCGATGCTGATGGCGAAATCGTACCAAGTGCAGCTGCCGGCGTTGGAGAAATGGTAGACTCCCTCTTGCCCCTCGGCGAAGCCTAAAGCTATGGAGGTGAGGGCATTGGCGAGGTCGGCTGCGTAGGTAGGCGAGCCTGTTTGGTCGTTGACGACCGCTATGCCCTGCTTGGTCTCGAAGAGCCGCAGCATCGTGAGCATGAAATTCTTGCCAATCGACGAGTAGAGCCATTGCGTCCGCACGATAGCGTAGCGGCATCCCGACTCCATTACGGCCTTCTCGCCCAGCAGCTTCGTTGTGCCGTAGATGCCGAGCGGGGCGGTGGGGTCCCCTTCTGTGTAGGGTGTCGTGGCCCGGCCGTCGAAAACGTAGTCGGTCGAGACGTGGATGAGAAGCGCCCCGGCCTTGCGCGTGGCTGCGGCGATGTATGCCGGTGCCAGGTGGTTGAGGGTGTCAGCCGCCCCGGGGGCGTCTTCGGCGGCGTCGACGGCAGTGTAGGCGGCGCAATTGATGATGACTTCCGGGCGGATGCGCATGATGAGCGACTCGACGGCAGCTCGGTCCGTGATGTCGCAATCTCGTGAGCCGAGGGCCGTCGTCTCGGCATCGTCGCGGGAGGCGAGGAGGCGCGTCAGCTCTCGCCCGAGCATTCCCGTAGCCCCGAAAACGACTATTCTTCTCTTTGTCATCCCGTTAGTCGTTGGCGTAGAGGTCAGTGGCGTAGTCGAAAAGCCCTTCGGCTTCGGCGAGGGGCTTGTGGCGCGTGTCTTTTTCGGAGAGGATGGCCTCGTTTGCCGGGATTCGCCAGTCGATTCCGAGTGCGGGGTCGTCGAACTTGACGGCGCCTTCGGATTGCGGGGCGTAGAAGTTGTCGCATTTGTATTGGAAAAGGGCAGTCGGGCTGAGGACGGCGAAGCCGTGGGCGAAGCCGCGCGGGATGAAGAGTTGCCTATGGTTTTGGGCTGAAAGCTCGACGGCGACGTGTTGTCCGAACGTGGGGCTTCCGCGCCTGATGTCGACGGCCACGTCGAGGACCTTGCCGACGATGACGCGAACGAGTTTGCTCTGGGAGTCGCGCCCGCGCTGGAAGTGTAGTCCGCGCACCACTCCGTAGGACGAGAAGCTCTCGTTGTCTTGAACGAACTTGATGGGGCGGACTTGCCTATCGAAGTCGCGTTGTGAGAATGATTCGAAAAAGTAGCCCCTGCTGTCGCCGAAGATGTTCGGCTCGATGATTACGACGCCTTCGAGTGGCGTGTGGATGACATTCATTGTTTTATTCGTTGTTTTGCGCCAAGCGGATGAGGTATTGGCCATATTCGTTTTTCTTCATCGGCTCTGCGATGCGGAGAAGGTCTTGGCGCGATATCCAGCCCTTGCGGAAGGCGATTTCCTCGATGCATGCCACTTTTAGCCCTTGCCTTTTCTCAATGACTTCAATAAAAGTGGAGGCCTCGGCGAGGCTCTCGTGTGTGCCGGTGTCGAGCCACGCGAATCCCCTGCCAAGTTTCTGGAGTCGCAGCTTGCCTTGCTCCAGGTATGTCTGGTTGACGGAAGTTATCTCGAGCTCGCCGCGCGGTGAGGGTTTGAGGCCGGCGGCGATGTCTACGACGCTGTTGGGGTAGAAGTAGAGCCCGACGACGGCGTAGTTGGACTTGGGTTTCGCGGGCTTCTCCTCGATGCTGACGACGCGCCCCGTCTCGTCGAAATCAGCGACTCCGTAGCGTTCGGGGTCGGAGACGCGGTAGCCGAAGATGGAGGCGTTGGCATTTTGCTCGGTGTTGGCAATGGCGTTGGCCAGCATCTGGTCGAAGCTCTGCCCGAAGAAGATGTTGTCGCCAAGGACGAGGCAAACTGAGTCGTCGGCGATGAAGTCGCGCCCGATGATGAAGGCTTGCGCCAGGCCGTCTGGCGAGGGCTGCTCGGCGTAGCTTATCTTGACGCCAAAATCCTGGCCCGTGCCCAGTAGGCGGCGGAATCCCGGGAGGTCGGCAGGTGTGGAGATTACTAGAATCTCCCTGATGCCGGCCAGCATGAGTGTCGATAGCGGGTAGTAGATCATTGGCTTGTTGTAGATGGGCAGGAGCTGTTTTGAGACGCCTTTGGTGATTGGGTATAGGCGCGTTCCTGACCCGCCGGCCAAGACTATTCCTTTCATAGCGAGTGTTTTTGGGGTGTGGGTAAAGAAAAGAGGTCACAATTTTGGTTTGTGACCTCTAGTGTTATTGTGAGGGGGTGCAAGCGTAGGGTGTCGCGCCCCGTTGTTTTATCGTTTGATGAATTCGGCTTGCGAGTTGTCGTAATTGAGGTAGTATTTGCCCTTTGTGAGTGACGAGATGTTGATGCTTTTGCCGTATCCCTTGAAGACGATGCCGCCGAATTGGTCGTAGACTTCGTACATGGTCTCGCCTGTGAATGCGACTTCGTTGGAAGAGGTTTTGAATTCGATTTTTGGGCTTGTGACGATAGAGACGACTTCGCGGGAATAGGACTGGACTTTGCGGTTGCCTGTGGTCTGGCGTACGCGGAATTTGTTGGGGCCGCTGTGTGTGCGGACTTTGACGTCGTATGTGTTGGTTTGGTTGTGGCCTTTACCGCGAACCTCTCCGACTTTGACCCATTTGTTCCATCGGTATTGCTCAATGACGAAGGGCAGGGATCCAGTCTCGCCGGAGGTGGTGAAGTGGAGCGTCCCGTCTTTGACGCTTATGGTCTCGAACTTGGCAGGTTTTTGAACTTGGAGGGCGGTGGCGTTGAGGACCATTGGTGTGCAGTCGTCCTTGTATCGGATGACGACGTTGACTTCGTCTCCGATTTTGAAGCCGTAGACGGAGAGGTCGATTTCGAAGGCGCTGGAGTTAATCTCGTCGGTGGTGATCATTCCGTTGACGGTGACCTCGTAGGCGCAGAAGCCGACGCCCGATGGGGCGAAGGGGTTCTTGACGTATATGTTCTCTCCTTGATATGTGCCTTTGATGACGAGCTCTTCGGCGTTGACGTTTTGTGTTAGGCCAACAAAAGAAGCGAGGGCCGTGAGCGCATAGAGAAGAAATTTCCTCATTGTGTCGATTCTAGTTTTTCAACCTCCAATTTTAGCAATTTTTGCGCAAAATGGCAAGAATAATCGTACAGTGGTGTTCTTTTTTAGGGTTCAATCCATTTGCCGTCGTCCGTAATTAGCTGTTTCAGAGCAGCTAAGGCTTCCTCTTGGTCTAAGGACCTGCGAACGAGCCCTTTGCCCCTGTAGAGTGAGATTTTGCCTCTTCCGGCGCCGACGTAGCCGTAGTCGGCGTCGGCCATTTCGCCGATGCCGTTGACGATGCAGCCCATGATTCCGATTTTGAGGCCTTTGAGGTGCCCGAATTGTGACTTGATAAGTGCGACGGTTGATTGGATGTCGTAGAGAGTTCGTCCGCAGCCGGGGCAGGATATGAACTCGGTTCGGCTGAAGCGTGCGCGGGTGGCCTGTAGGAGCATGAGCGCGGTGTCGGCGACTTGTTGCGGGGAGTGTGGCGCCACGACGGCGATTCCGTCGATTAGGCCGTCGATGAGCAGGCCTCCGAGGTCGGCTGACATTTGCAGTTGGAAGAGGGGGTAGTCGGTCTGCGAGCTCTCGTAGAGGCAGACGAGCGGGAGTTGGATGCCGCGGCTCGTGAGTTCGAGGGCGAAAGCCCTCAGCTCGGCCTGGTTGTTGCCGCTTTGGCAGGGGGCGAGAATGGCGGCGTCGGAGCGGTGGCGGAGGTTGGCGATGTCAGTGTCGGGAAGGTTTCGGAACTCGTTTAGTGTGAGTCTGATGAGGCACGGACCGGAAGTTGAGGGAGCCGTGGTGATGGGGATTGACAGCCCTTCTTTGGTCGTGACGGTCGGCAGGTCGTGGCTAAGCGTCCAGTCGGCTTGGCTCTGGCCTTGCGTGGCGACGACAGGGTGGTTTGTAGAGCCAATGCCGAGTGCCTCGACTGTCGGGCGGCGGTTGTAGGCGAATGGCGAGTAGAGGTCGGAAGCTACCGTGCCGACGTCGGGGGTGTTGGCGAGCCTTGCGCAATGGTCTACGAGCGAGCGGGCGACGGGAATTTCGGCCTCTGGGGCTTCGGTGAGCGAGACTCGTATGGTGTCGCCAATGCCGTCGTTGAGCAGTGCGCCAATGCCTGCCGCTGATTTTATGCGGCCTTCGGCGTCGGAGCCGGCCTCTGTGACGCCAAGGTGGAGTGGGTAGATGGCGCCTCTTTGGCGAAGGGTGGCTGCGAGGAGGCGCACTGTTTGGACCATGACGCGGGTGTTGCTGCTTTTGATGCTTATGGCGATTTGGCGGAAGTCGAGTTGCTCGAGGGCGTCGATGTATTCGGTGCATGAGGCGACCATGCCTTGCGGTGTGTCTCCATATTTGGCCATGACGCGGTCAGAAAGTGAGCCGTGGTTGACTCCGATTCGGATGGCGGTATGGTGTTGTTTGCATGTTTCGACGAGTGGGCGGAGCTTGTTGATGATGAGGTCGTGCCATTGTTCGTCGGAGAGTTTGTCGGCGTCGGCGTTGAAGCGTTTGGCTTCGCCGGTGTAGTTGCCGGGGTTGATGCGGACAGCTTCGACGCGGGCGGCTGCGGTGAGTGCGGCGTTTGGGTTGAAATGGACGTCGGCTACGAGTGGGGTGTGGTGGTTGTTTTTGTCGAGTTCGGCTCTGATGAGTCCGATGTTGCGGGCTTCTTTCTCGCCTTGGGTGGTGAGTCGGACTATTTCGCCTCCCGCGTTGATGATTTGGATTGATTGTCGTGTGGAGGCGTCGACGTTGTTGGTGTCGGTTGTGGTCATGGACTGGATCCGGATTGGGGCGTCGCCGCCGAGCGATATTGTGCCGACGTGTATTTTCCGGGTTTCGAGCCGTGAGTATTTGGAGATGGAGTTTGCGAAGGCGAGTTTGTCGTTGTTCATTTCTTGCCGTCAATCAAAAAGAGTGGTGTGTTGTCCGCGAAAATAGTCTTTTTTGCGAAAGGGTGTGGGGGACGTAAAACGCCGCGTCCTGGACATGGGCGCGGCGTTCTCGCATTGCTTGGTATTGTTTTGCTATTTACCTTTTGTTTCTCTCAGCTTTTCGGGCAGCGTAGCTGATTTTCAGAGCTTGCGCCTTGCGTAGGGCTTGCTTGATGTCAGTTATGGTGCCCATTTGGATTTGGTCGTTGGCTTTGATTGAGACTGTCATCTTGGGGCGGTCGCTCTCTTTGAGGCTTTCACGCTCCTGGAGGATGTAGTTCTCGATGTCGTCGACCGTAGCGAAGGAGTCGTTGAGCTGGATACGGGGTTCGGTGCCGTATTTTTTCGACTGTTGCGGGACGCCAACGTAGATGTAGCTGACGAGCGATTTTTGCTCGAGCTTAGTGACCTCAGTGGCTTCGGGCAGCTTGACCTTGACTATCAGTGTTACTTCTTTCATGTTCGAAGCGACCATGAAGAAGAACAGAAGCATGAACACGATGTCAGGAAGCGAAGAGGTGTTGACCTTGAATTGCCCTTTCTTCTTGCTTTTTCTGATTACAGCCATTACTTCTTGTAGTTTTTGGGTTCGGCCTCGGATATTCTCTGAGGGTAGATTTTCTTGATGGCGTCTTGCTCTTCGTCAGCGCAATCTTCGTAGTTCTTGCCGAATTTCTTCTTGGCGAGTTCGTTGCGGAGTTCGTTGTAGGCAGCCTGAAGTTCGTTTTGGACTTTGAGGTATGCCTGGTATTCGCTGCCGCGGTCGTTTTGGAGTGATATAATGCCCTTGCTGACGGGTACGTTTCCGAAGAGTGGTACTTCGGTGTCGACTTTTTCCGGCATGTTAGGGTCGTTATATTTGTTCTCGATGAACTCTTTGGCCTTTGCTTTCAGCTGGTCAACGTTTTCCATCCATTCGCCCCTTACGAGTAGCTGGTTTTTGTAGTTCAGCTGCACGGTGAAGACGTTGCGCTCTTTGATGATTGGCGCGTCGGTCTGGTCAGGAGGTGCGATTGGGGGCAACATACGTCCGAGGCCGAAGTCTGAGGTCATAGTTGACGAAATGAGGAAGAAGACGAGCAGCAGGAACGCGATGTCGGCTGTGGAGCTGGCGTTGACGTCTGGCGTCTCTTTCTTATTGCCCATAGTTGCTTACTTTAGGTTGTTAACACTCATCATTGCCATCGCGGGTTGTGTGGAGATGGCAAGAGCCTTTTTATCGGAAAATCCGGATGACCTCGGAGACGACGATGGAGACTCCAGCGGTGGCGAAGGCGAGGTAGGCCCAGTAGATGCCGACGTCGGCGATTTTGAGCCATGCACCTTCGTTTTGGTCGCCTTCGTAGCCGATGAGTGGCAGTGGGGTGTCGCTGCCGATGGCCCAAAAGATGGAGGTGAAGATTACAAAGGCGGCAACGCCAATGACGAGACCGATGAGTCCTTTGGTGTTGGAGGCTATCGCTATTACCCAAGATATGGCGGCGGCGACACCTCCGACTAAGAGGAGTGCGGAGCAGTACCAGATGGCCAGGTCGGTTGCTGAGCCATCGCGCATGGCGTCTGCGGCGGTGTTGGTAAATCCTGCCACGACGAGGATTGCCCCGAGCGCGAGTAGGATGTACTCGATGATTCTGGTTATGAATTCAGTTTTTTTCATCTTCCTATGCTTATTATTAGGCTTTACTATTCTCGTTGCGTTCTGAGGCAGTGGCTGTGCGGGCCGCGCCTGTCGAGCGCGGGATTAGTGCTTAGCCTGATACTTGAGGATGATGTCCATCAGGGAGATGGAAGCGTCCTCCATCTTGTTGACGATGGAGTCGATTTTGGCGACGATGAAGTTGTAGAAGAGCTGGAGGCTGACAGCGGCGATAAGACCGAAGATGGTCGTAAGGAGTGCGACCTTGATACCGCCTGCGAGTGCGACGGGGCTCATGTCTCCGAGCTGCTGGATGGAGTCGAATGCCGCGATCATACCGACGACGGTGCCCATGAAGCCGAGGGATGGGGCGATGGCGATGAAGAGAGAGAGCCATGAGAGGCCGCTCTCCATGCGTCCCATCTGGACGGAGCCGTAGGAGGAGACAGCTTTCTCGACCATGTCGGGGCCTTCGGCGTAGCGGTCGAGGCCTTGGTAGAATATTGAAGCTACAGGTCCGCGGGTGTTGCGGCAAACCTCTTTAGCAGCCTCGACGCCGCCTTGCTCGAAAGCTTCTTCGACTTTAGCGAGGAGTTTCTTGGTGTTGGTGTCGGCTGCGGTGAGGTAGATGATGCGCTCGATTGCGATGGCGAGGCCGAGGACGATACAAGCGAGGACGGGGAGCATCCACTCGACGCCACCCTCGACGAATTTCTCTTTGAGGGTCTGGTGGAGGCTCTTCTCCTCAACCGATGGGGCTGCGACCTCAGAGGTGACTTCCTCAGCGGCGGGAGCTGCGGCCTGCTCGACCTGCTCGGCGGCGGGTTCTGCTGCGGCTGCTTCGCTCTCATCTTGTGCCATAGCGACAGAGCTGAAGCTCATGATGCCGAGGACTGCTACGTAGGCAAATAGCTTTTTCATAATCTGTAGAATAATTTGACTTTTTATTAATTTGTTGTTTTTTGTTTGTCGTTGATAGGCGCGTGGGGAGGTGTGGGTGCGCTTTTCGATGCCAAATTACTAATTTTTTACAACTACGGAGCTAAATTCTTAGCAAAAAGAGTGGGTTTCGGGGGCTTTGGACGTGTCGCGGATGTGGCGGAAAGATGTCGTGTGGGGCGTTATGCGCTGAATAGCAACGCGTAAGGGTGAACAGGTTGGATATTTTTAGTTTTGTTAGTTTTATGATTCTTTGTTGAAGAAGAGGCGCATGGCGTTTTGCGTGGTGATTTGGGCGAGTTCTTCGGCCGGCATGTTTAGTTCCTCCGCCAGGCGCGCGACGACGAGCGGGATGTAGGATGGTTCGTTGCGCTGGCCTCTGAAGGGGACGGGCGTGAGGTATGGGGCGTCGGTCTCGGTGAGGATGCGGTCGGCGGGGATGAGCGTGGCTATGTGGGCGACTTTGCTGTTCTTGTATGTGGATGAGCCTCCGAATCCGAACATCAGTTGGGGCCATTTGCTGCAAATGGTTTTGGCCTCTTGGGCGCTGCCGGCGTAGCAGTGGAGCGAGCCGCGTGGGACTTTGTCTCCCATTCGGGAGAGCGTCTCCATGAGAAGCCAGACGGCTTCGCGGCAGTGTATGGAGACGGGCAGCGAGTGTTCGTAGGCGTAGGTGAGTTGCCATGTCAGGACTTGCACTTGCTCGGCTTGGCGGCTTTTGTCCCAATGGAGGTCGAGGCCTATCTCGCCGATGCCGAGGAACGGCTGGTGCGATTGGGCGAAGTCCATCAGTTGCTCGGCTTCGGACATGGGGTCGTCGCCCATCTCTGTGGGGTGGAGGCCGTAGAGTGCGAAGCAGGAGTCGGGGTGTGCGGCGCAGGTGGCGGCCACGAGCGGTGCGTCGGACATGTTGCACGAAGGGAGTATCATGCGGCTGACGCCTGCCGCGCGGGCGCGGTCGATGACGTCGTCGAGGTCGGCTGCGAAAGTGTTCTCGTAGATGTGGGTGTGGGTGTCTATCATGTTGATTAGTAGGGTTCTGGCGTGTCGTCGGCGTAGTTCATCTCGTCTTCGGCTGCCATGTAGAGGTTGTCGGACGGCAGTGCGGTATAGGCCGACGGGGTGGGGGGTGCGTCCGGGATTTGCGAGCGCTGGCGCGCCGAGGGGGGTAGCGACTGCCATTCTTGCCGTGCCTCGTCGAGCAGGCGCGCCACTGTGGCCATTGTGTCGTCGAATCGGGCGGGCTTGAGTTGGCATTCCCATACGACCATGGTCCTCCATCCTAAGGTGCGGAGCTCATTGCGCACCCTTGCGTCGCGTTCCTTGTTGCGCTCGAACTTGCGCTTCCAGAAGTCGGTGTTAGTCCGCGGGACGGAATAGTTGCCGCATCCCTCGTGTTGATGCCAGAAGCATCCGTTGATGAAAATTGCCGTGCGTGAGGCCGTCACGACGATGTCGGGTTTGCCTGGCAGGCGCGCGTCGTTCTTGCGGTAGCGGTATCCGTGGGCCCAGAGCCATCGTCGGGCGAGGATTTCGGGCTTGGTGTCTTGCGAGTGGATGGAGGCCATCACTTCGCTGACGCTCTTGGGCTTACGCTTGTGCGTCACTTCCTGATGAGTGATAATGAGAGAATGCGGACCTCCTTGACGGGGCGGTCGCCCTTGTCGCCGGTAAGCTCGACACGCGATATGGCGTCGACAACGTCCATGCCTTGCGTGACCTCGCCGAAAACAACGTAGTCGCCATCGAGATGGGGGGCACCCCCGACGGTGGCGTAGGCTTGGCGTTGCGCCGGGGTGAAAGTCTTGTGGTCCTCGCGGGCGATTTTGTCGAGTTCGGCCGAGGAGAATCGCCTGCCGCAAACGACGTAGAACTGTCCTCCGTCGCAACGGTTTTGGGGGTTGCGGTCGGGCGGGAGTTTGGATGCCGCGACGGCTGCCCTCTTGTGGAAATGCTTCTGATTGTCGATAATTGGCAACGTGTAGCCGGGGCCTTGCCACCCGATGACGTCGCCCGGCTTGGCGTATTTGGTGTCGGCGGCGCCCGTCTGGATGAGGAACGACGGGAGCACGCGGTGGACGAGGAGGCTGTCGTAGTAGTGGTCGGAAACGAGCTTTATGAAGTTGTCGCGATACTCCGGCACGTCGTCAAAGAGGCGTATCTTGAAGTTGCCCATCGTCGTGCGGACCAGGAATCCCGCCACCTTGGTGTGGCTGATGTATTGGCGTCCGGTCTTGAGCCTAAGGTCGTAGACCGATGTGTGTTGGGTGGTCTGGCGCGCCAAGAGGCTGTCGATGTCGCGCGCGGTCACGAGCCCGCCGTCGGCATTGGCGATGGCGCGGAGGCGTCCGGCATTGTCGAAAACGCCGGCTCCGGGGGCGATGGCGGCTTTCTGGCCTTGTTTGAGCGTTGTCTTGAAAATCTTGCCCTCGGTATTGGCGCTTATGCCGAAAATGGTGTCGGATGGGGCGATGGGCGTGGGGCAGGTGCGCGAGAAGGAGTTGTTGCGCTTCCCGACGCGGAGGAAAACAATGTCGGTCCGGAAGTCGAATGCCGTGAATCCGTAGACGGGGTACGAGTCGCCCTCCGTGAGTGTCGCGGCCTTGGCGTGATGGGCGCCTCTTACGGCGGAGAGGGGGCAGCAGACGATGTCGCCGTCGACGTAGGTCGCCATGGTTTGACCCATTTTGCCGCCCGTCGGGTCGAAGAGTGTAACGACGAGCTGGGAGCCGGCGTCTTGGGTGTAGAAATTCGGGGCTTGGCGGGGTTTTGTGGCGGCATCGGGGGCAGAGCCGCCGTTTGCGCACGATGCGAGCAGCAAGATGTTGAGGGTCAGCAGGATGACACTCTTAGCGGTTGGCGTAGAAGGCTTCATAGTATTTCTCGTATTCGCCCGACGTCACCCTGTCCATCCACTCTTGATTGTCGAGGTACCATCTGACGGTTTTTTCGATGCCTTCGTCGAATTGCAGCGACGGTTGCCATCCGAGTTCGCGGCACAGTTTTGAGGAGTCGATGGCGTAGCGGAGGTCGTGGCCTTTGCGGTCTGTCACGAACGTTATCAGGTTGTCGCTGAAGCCCTCGGGATTGCCGAGCAGGCGGTCGACGGTCTTAATGAGCAGCTTGACGATGTCGATGTTCTTCCACTCGTTGACGCCGCCGATGTTGTAGGTCTCCGCCACTTTGCCCTTGTGGAAAATGAGGTCGATGGCGCGTGCGTGGTCGACGACGTAGAGCCAGTCGCGGACGTTCTCTCCCTTGCCGTAGACGGGGAGCGGGCGTCGATGGCGTATGTTGTTGATGAACAGGGGTATGAGTTTCTCGGGGAATTGGTACGGGCCGTAGTTGTTGGAGCAGTTGGTGACGATTGTCGGCATGCCGTAGGTGTCGTGGAAAGCGCGGACGAAGTGGTCCGACGAGGCTTTCGACGCGCTGTAGGGGCTGTGGGGCTGGTATTTGGTCTGCTCGGTGAAGAGCGTCCCGTCTAAGTCGAGGGCGCCGTAGACCTCGTCGGTGGATATGTGGTAGAATCGTTTGCCCTCGTAGCCCTCGGGTAAGCTCTCCCAGAAAGTTCTCGCGGCCTGGAGCAGGGTGAGCGTGCCCATGACGTTGGTGCGCGCGAAGGTGAACGGGTCGCGAATGGAGCGGTCGACGTGGCTCTCGGCCGCGAGGTGGATGATGCCGTCGACGTCGTTATCGCGCAAGATGTCGAGCATGGCGCCGTAGTCGCAGATGTCGGCCTTTACGAACGTGTAGTTGGGCTGGTTCTCAATGTCTTTGAGGTTCTCGAGGTTTCCGGCGTAGGTCAGCTTGTCGAGGTTGATAATCCGGTAGTCGGGGTATTTGTTGACGAAGAGCCTGACCACGTGGCTGCCAATGAAACCTGCGCCGCCTGTCACGACGATGTTGCGCTTCTGAGAGTCCATTATTTGAGAGAATTACTGATGTGAGGGTTTATGCAAATATATGCAATGTGCCGCTAAAAAGGGCGGCGGTGTTGGCGCGTAAGAATATTTTCGTAACTTCGCATCGTTTTTGCGGGGCGGTTCAGCCCTGCGGAAGCCGGAAGGCCTCATAGTTCAAGGGATAGAACGGGAGTTTCCTAAACTCTAAATTTCAGTTCGAGTCTGAGTGAGGCCACACGAACAAGCCAAGCCACCCCCGATTCTTAAATGTCGCGGGTGGCTTTCTTTTGTAGCCCTAAGAGTGTTCTGTTTTGCATTTTTTGGGGCGAATGCCTAATTTTGAAGGGTATGTTCGACGTTGTAATTGTATCAATCTCAGTTCTCGCGTTCATCGGCGGAGTACGGCAAGGCCTGATTGGCGAGCTGGCGGGGGTTGTTGCCCTGGTTCTGGGCCTCTATGGTGCGGCGCGCTTTTGCCCGCTGACGGAAGAATTAATATCGCCCTACTTGGGAGGCCAGCCGACGAGCTTGGTAGCCTTTTGCGTGACGCTCGTGGCCATAATCTTTGTCGTGGGGCTGGTTTCCTCCATTATCACGCGCATCTTGTCCTCGTCAATCGTCCTCTCCATCCCCAACCGCATTCTTGGTGGCATATTCTCCTCCCTAAAGGTCTTGGTCATAGTCAGTTGCATAATTGGCGCTGTCGAAAGGCTTTGGCCAGGCAACGGCATGATAAGCGAGCAAGAGAAGGACGAGCTGGTCACATACCGTTTCGTCGAGTCGCTATCTTCATACGTTTTCCCCTACATCGACAAATGTGTCGATAAGATAAGCGAGGTCGCGGAGGCTGCCGGAAATCAGCCTTAGAGCGTAAAGACGTTAAGCCCCAAGCCTATGCAGCGTTTCCTTCTGGCGGACAATCAGGACGTGTCCCGCGCGGGCCTTCGCCTCTACATCGAGAAGTCGTTTCCCGATGCCGAGATTGTCGACGTGGCGGACGAGGCGGCCCTGAAGGAGAATCTGGAAAAAACGCCCGAGGCTGTCGTCGTGCTCGACTATACGACGTTCGACATCAAGGGCCTGCCCGCCGTCACCAACACCCGCCAGCGATTCCCGCGAAGCCGTTGGGTCTTGTTCTCGGCCGAGCTGACGCAAAACGCCATCCGCCTTTTCGCAACCGAAGAGGGGGTGAGCATCGTCATGAAAGACAATTCGGAAGACGAGATAAGGTGCGCCCTCCGTTGCGCGTCTAAAGGCGAGAGGTTCCTTTGCCATCAGATAACCAATTTCCTCATTGAGGAGCGGACGCAGCGCGAAAGCGGAGTGAAGCTCACACCAACGGAGACCGACATACTCAAACAAATAGCCAAAGGCAAGACCGTCAAAGAGATAGCAGTCGAAAGGCACTCGAGCGTCCACACCATAATATCCCACAAAAAGAACATATTCCGCAAAATCGAAGTAAACAACGTCTACGAGGCCACCAAATACGCCCTGCACGCCGGGCTGGTGGATTTGATGGAGTATTACATCTGAGTAAAAATCATGGCAGACAAGCATTTAGTCATAATGGCTGGAGGAGTCGGCAGCCGATTCTGGCCCATGAGCCGCCCCGAAAACCCCAAGCAATTCATCGACATTCTTGGCGTCGGGCGCACGCTCTTGCAGCTTACCGTCGACCGCTTTGGAGACGATTTCGCTCCCGACCACACGTGGGTCGTGACATCGGCCAAATACCAGAAGATGGTCCGCGAGCAGCTGCCCGGCCTGCCTGCCGACAACATACTGCTCGAGCCATGTATGCGCAACACGGCCCCGTGCATAGCCTACGTCATATGGAAAATCCGCCAACGGCACCCCGACGCCGTAGTCGTCGTGTCGCCGTCAGATCACTTCGTGGTCAATACCGATGAGTTCCGCCGCGTTGTGTCCAAAGGTCTGGATTTTGTCGAGGGGACGTCGAAAGTCCTGACCCTCGGCATGACCCCGACGCGCCCCGAGACGGGCTACGGCTACATCCAAGGCGGCAAGGTCGCCGAGGGCGACGTGCTCAACGTCAAGGCGTTCAAAGAGAAACCCTCGCTCGAAGTGGCCGTGAGCTACTTGGCGGAGGGGGGGTATTATTGGAACTCGGGCATCTTCCTATGGGAGGCCAAGACGGCCGAGGCCGCGTTGCGTGAGTTCCAGCCCGACGTGGCAAAGAGAATGGACGAGATGGCGGCCGACTTCTATACCGAGCGCGAGGCCGAGACCGTGGGGCGCGTCTTCCCCCAATGCCCAAGCATCTCAATCGACTACGCAGTCATGGAGCCGCTGGGCGGTGCGGACGTCGAGCTGCTCGGCAGGGCGGGAGGCGTGTGCGTATTGCCCGCCAGCTTCGGATGGTCGGACCTCGGGACGTGGGGCTCGCTTCACAACCAGCTGAGCAAAGATGCCGACGGCAACGCCGCCGCGGGGGCTGGCCGCGTGAGTTTCATCGAGAGCCACGACTGCATAGTGCGCACGTCGAGCGGACTCGACATCGTGGTCCAAGGCCTGGAAGGCTGCATCGTGGCGGAAGACAACGGAACAATCTTGATTTGTAAGAAGGATCAGGAACAGAGGATTAAGCAGTTTAGCGAGACATTGAAAAAATATTAAATTTGTAATCCCTCTATAAACGGTCGTCCAGCGCAGTGTCGCGGCAGAGGTGCATTTTTTATGGAGACATCAGAAAAACTCAGTGTCAGGGGACGTTTCGTGAAGTCGCTACTCGCGGCGGCGATCGTCATGTTGGCATGCATAGCCTACTTCACGGCTGTCTACGTCTACTATAGGCAGGCATACCCCTCGGCTTTGGCCCTCCTTTGCAGCAGGGATATGCTGCTGACGTTCTTGCTCATAGCCATAATATGGGCCACGACGGAGACGTCGCTCAAACTAAACGAGGTATACCGGAGCCGGCCATACAGCTACATCCTGATCCTCCACATCGTGGAGAACATAATCGGCGTGGCGTGCCTACTGCTTTGCATGGTCGTCTTCGGCCTCCCGAACTACGGGCGCATGGTCCTGTCGCTCTTTTGCGTCCTTTCCATCCTATTGTCGTTCGTATCTAAGGTCCTCTTCTACCACATATTGCGAAACCAGCGGCGAAAGGGCCGCAATATGCGCAATGTACTTTTCGTCTGCGACCGCAGCGGCGAGAGGCTTCTCGCCCTCATAAACCGCCACTACGAGTGGGGCTATAAAGTCGTCGGCGTCATCGGCGACGACTACATAATGAAAAAGCTCGAAGGAAGATTCGCCACCTATCCCATCGCCACAGCCGACATAAGCGCCATCCTCTCGCAAAAAATCGACGAGGTGATATACGCCCGCGACGACGTCAACTCTTCCGACATCGTGCGCCTCTTGGACGTGTGCCAGGACTACGGCATCACATTCCGACTCTACTCGACGTTCCTGAACCGTATGTCGAGCTCGGCCTACGTCCGCTACTTCGACACCAACGCCGTCCTGACAATTTCGAACATGCCGTCGAACTACGTCGGCTTGCTCGTCAAGAGGTTCATCGACATACTCATCTCGCTGTGCGTCATACTCGTAGGCCTGCCGTTCTTTCTCATTGTGGCGTTGCTCATCAAGATCGACAGCGAAGGCCCCATCTTCTTCAAGCAGAAGCGTTCGGGATTGAGAGGCCGAGTCTTTGAGGTGTTCAAGTTCCGCACGATGGTTGTCAATGCCGAGCAACTCAAAAAGGACCTAATGAGCCAAAACGAGATGACCGGACCCGTCTTCAAGATGACCAACGACCCCCGCATAACCCGCATGGGGCGCATCCTCCGCAAGACCGGCATTGACGAGTTCCCACAGTTCCTCAACGTTTTCTTGGGCGACATGAGCATCGTCGGGCCACGTCCGCCCCTGCCCTCCGAAGTGGCCCAATACGAGCGCTGGCAGATGCGAAGGCTGGCCATGAAGCCCGGCATAACGTGCATCTGGCAAGTGGCCCCAAACCGAAACTCTATATCTTTTGAGGATTGGATGAAAATGGACATGGAGTATATCGACAACTGGTCCCTGACGCTCGATTTCGTCTTGATGTTCAAGACGGCAGCCACAATCCTCCGCGCCGACGGCAAGTGATACCCCGCGGCCGCCACCAATCATCACGCGATGTCAACTACCAACAAACCCTTAAGAAAAAAAATCATACTCTGGTGCGCCCTCGCCCTCGTGGCGGGTGGCGCATACGCCGTTTATTTGGCCACGAGGCCCGACGTCCCGAGCGAACGCAAGATGGCGCGCATATTGGCCGACATATACATGGCCGACGCCATACTCCAAGAGACAGTCAACCGAGGGCCGAAAGACAAGACCATCGAAAACCTATATCACACAGTCTTAGGCCATTACGGTCTCACGAAAGTTGAGTACGACACCGTCGTGGCGTGGTATTCGCGACATCCCCACAAGATGTCGTCGGTCTACGAGAGGGCCATCGCCATACTGTCCGAACGAGAGGAACGGATAAAGGCAGTGGCCGCCCTCACCGACTCCATCGAGGCCGCAGTAAAGGCACGGAACGACTCCATAACCGTCACATTCCCACTCCCCAAGACCGTCACACTCCCACTCGCGGCCGAGGCCGATTCGCTCAAAAAGCACCTCGCCCCCAACCCCAAGCGATACGACAGCTTCGCCATAGACATCGACCTCGACTCGCTAATAGGGGGGCACATCGACCTAAAGCAACGCTACACAGTCGGCAAAGCGCAAGAAAAAGCCACGCAGGCCTACGCCCGGATTATAGTCTCCTATGCCGACACGACAGAGACCCGCGACTCCGTGCGCCTCGAGACAGCGCGCCGCGTCACCCAACGCGTCGTCGAGATACGCTCCAACCTCAAGCCCGACGTTGAGGCCGTCAGCGCAAAAGTCGTCCTTTTCGACGCCAAAGGCCTGAAAGACATGAATGTGACGATGAAAGAGGTCGCCCTGACCTACAAGCCCTACGACGTCGAAGACACCACGAACTATGATAATCTCTTGCCATCTCTGTTTGCTTACTGACGGCTCGTATGGGCGGTTCCCCGTAGCCGAGGTCGACGACGAGGGACGCGTCAAGTCTTTGACACTCAATCCCGACGGGCCGCAAGAGATAGGCGGGATGATTTTTGTGGGCGGCGTCATGCTATGCGGCGTGCCCGACGACGTGGTCAGCCTGTCCGCGACAAGCCGACACGACTTCGCGAACCAGATGAAGGCGTACGGCGTGGCCGTCGGCCGCAAGCCTGTGAGCGTAATGCGAGGGGCGGACCTCAACTCTTTCCGCGGCACCTTCGTCAAACAGTCACACTTCTGATCTTCTAATCTCGTGCAAAGACGCCCAAACAGACATACTCGTCCCTTCTCTACCGCTCACGCGGTGACGGCGGCAATGGCAATCGTCGCGCTATGCATCATCGCGACGGCCTGCTCCACGAAGCACAACACTTGGCTAAGCCGTGGCTACCAGCGCCTCTCGTCACACTACAACGTCTATTACAACGGCGTCGAGGCCTTTGACGCCGGAATCGACAAAACCCGCAACTCCGCCAACAACGACTACAGCCACGTTCTCCCCGTCTATGAGTTCTCCGACCCCCAACACTCCAAAATCGCCCAAAGCGACATGGAGACCGCCCTCAAAAAGGCCCATAAACTCGTACAGCTACACTCCATAACCGTCAAACCCGCCAAACGCGAGGGCGCGATGACCGAGGAGGAACGCCGATTCAGGGCCAAAAACGAATACAACCCCTACGTCCCTGCCGCCTATCTGCTCATGGGCAAAGCCAATGTGGTCATCCACGAGGAGCGCGAGGCCATCGAGACCTTCGACTACCTGTCGCGAAAGCATGAGGGCGAGGAGCCGACCTATGAGGCAAAGATTTGGGCCTCAATAGCCTACGTCCAGCTCGGCCTCTACAACAATGCCGAAGCCGCACTAAAAAGCTACGACATGGATGGCGTGGCCCCAGCCGAGTTATATCCCGACTTCCAAGCCGCCTACGCCAACATCTACATTGCGCAAGGCCTGTGGGCGCAAGCCATCCCATACATGGCCAAAGCCGCCGCCGAGACCCGCGACAAGCATTGCCGCCGCCGCTACAACTACATACTCGCGCAACTCTACCGCCTGACTGGCGAGCGCGAAAAGTCCGCACCACTCTTCATGAGCCTCTCACGCCAGATGGGCGACTACGCCATGGCCTTCGCCGCCAAGCTCGACCTCGCCACCGTCGCATCGACTCCCGAAGAGCTCATGAAAGCCGAAAAGACACTCGAGCGCATGAGCCGTGACCCGAAAAACGCCGACCAACTGGACCAAGTGTATTACGCCATCGGCAACCTCGAGAACACAAAGGGCAACAAGGCCAAGGCCATTGACGCCTTCGGCAAATCCGTCAAGTCGTCGGTCGGCAACGACAATCAGGAAGGCTTGTCGTTCTTGGCGTTGGCGGACATTTACCAAGGCGAGCCGCGCTATATCGAGGCCTCAGAGTCGCTCGACAGCGCCTCTACCTACCTCGCACAATCCAACGACCGCAAGGCCGAGGCCGACAGCCGCGCCCGAAAACTAAAGCCACTTGCAGACCAGTTGCGAACAATCCGCGACAACGATTCGACGCTCGCCCTTGCCCGAATGGACGCCAAGAAGCGCGACAAGCTCATCGACGACATTGTGGAGGAGCACAACCGACGTATTGAGCAAGAACGCGAGATACGCGAGGCCGAGGAGGCAAACGCCATGAGCCAGAGCGAGTTCTACCAAGTTGAGCAAGGTATGCGCAGCGGCTCCGGCCAATCGTCGTGGTACTTCTACAACGCCCAACTCATAGCCGAGGGCAAGTCCACCTTCCGCTCCCGATGGGGCAACCGCCGCAACGAGGACAATTGGCGGCGTTCCGACAAGTCGAGCGCCGACGCCATGATGAACCCCGACGACGCCCAAGCCCCAGTCGACGAGCAGGCCGACGAGCTTCGCTCCAAAATGGAAAAGCAAGACCCCTCGCGTCAGACATGGAGCCGCGAGATGCTTTTGGCGGGGCTGCCCCTTACGCCCGAATCGCAAAAGGCAAACGAGGAGCAGACGGCAAAAGCCCTATTGCGCAGCGCCGAACTGCTCTACAACGACATGGAAGACTACGAGCTTTGCGCCCAACAGCTCGAGACCTACCTGCGCCGCTTCGCTGGTTCCGAACATGAATACGACGCCCTCGCGCTCCTCCACTTCGCGCAGCTCAAAAACCGCGACACGGCGGGCCTCGCCCAAACTGATGCGCGCATAGCTCGGCAATACCCGCAAAGCATTCTCGCCCAGAGCCTTGCCGATCCGTCCTACATGGCGCGCCGCCAGGCCGACCATGAGAGCCGCGAGGCGGCGTATAAGCGTACCTACGCCACCTATTTGGCAGGACGCTACGCCGAGGCCGAGGCCATGGCCTCCGACGGACTCCAAACCCCCGACCCCGACGCCGAGCAGCGGCCCCAGTATATGCTCGTCAGGGCAATGTCGCGCGCCAAGCAGGGCGACGCCGCAGGCTTCCGCACTGACCTGACCGACATAACGACCTCCTTTGCCGCCACGCCGCAAGACTCCGTGGCGCGGATTCTCCTCGCCTTGATGGACAAAGGCCTCTCGCCCGTAAAACACACCGACTACGTCTCGCCGCTCGGCAACTACGCGTCGGTGGGAGACTCGGCCGCGGCACCCACGCCCGTCAATTACGTCTACCAACCCGATTCCACGCACGTAATACTCTGCCTTATCGACGACGGCAAGAAGAACGACGCGCTTTTCACCATCGCCGACTACAACTTCACGAACTACCTGACAACCGACTACGACATCGCCACACCTACCCTTCATGGCGGCCAACAGGCCGTCGTCATCTCCTCGTTCAAGAATCGTAAGGAGGCGGAGGTCTATTTTTACGCCGTGCGAAAGCAGGAATTCTGGAAACGGCTCTCCGATTCCGCATTGCCGCGGGTCTATATGCTCAGCATGACCAACATGAGGCTCTGCGCCGTCGAGGGCGTCAACGAGGCGTTCCTCTCCTTCGTGAAGGAGAACTATGGGCTGTAGCGGCCTCTGCCACACCTAAACACATTCTTCATGAAAAAGAGAATCCTATGGGTCGACGACGAGATTTCTGCGTTCAGCGCCCACATGCGCTACCTCGAGAAAGAAGGTTATAGCGTCACGACGGAGACCAACGGCGACGATGCCATCGACACCTTCACCCACCAGGCCGTCGACCTCGTCCTCCTCGACCAGAATATGCCCGGAATGAGCGGCCTCGATACGCTTGCCGAGATTAAGAGGCTCAAACCCAACGTCCCCGTCGTAATGGTCACCAAGAATGAGGACCAGGATACCATAAAAAGCGCCTTTGGCAAATTGGCCGACGGCTTCATCGTCAAGCCCTGCAACATCCCGCAGCTCAGCGCGACAGTCATCATGGCTCTCGAGAAGAAGAGCATCGTCGAGCAGGCCATAGTCGACGCCTTCAACGGCCAATACGCCCTCCTCTCGCAAGAGCCCGGATTTTGCAGCACGTTCGACGATTGGAAGAACCTCTACGCCAAGATTATTGAGTGGGAGCTCAAATTGCCAGCCGACCGCGTCGATATGGTCCTGACAATCAAAAGCGAGGCCAACGTGTTGTTTGGCAAGTTCGTGAAAAACAACTACTTGTCATGGATTGGCCCCGACCGTGCAGCCAACGCGCCCCACACCTCCGACCGCCTTTTGAGCGACGTCGTCAAGCCGTGCCTCATCAAGGGCGAGAAGGTGGCCCTTGTCGTGATAGACAATTTCCGTTACGACCAGTGGGAGGCCATACGTCCCGACATCGAGCCCGATTTCGACATTAAGACCGATGCCTATTGTTCCATCCTCCCCACGTTGACCGTCTACTCCCGAAACTCCATATTCTCTGGACTTTTGCCTGCCGACATCAAGAGGCTTTGCCCGCAATACTGGTCCGACCAAGCCCCCGAGGGCCGCAATATGAACGACTACGAGAGGGAGCTTCTCGACGACTATTTCACCAGGCAACGCCTCAATCGGACGCATTCCTACTACAAAGTCCTCACCAATGAGAGCGCCGAGAACTACATCAAAGGCTTCGCCGGCTCCAAAGGCCATGCCGGCTACAAGTCCAACGACCTCAACGCCCTCGTCTTCAATTTCGCCGACGCCCTCTCTCACCTCCTGACAGCCAATCAGACCGTCAAGGACCTCGCCCCCGACGACGCCGCCTACCGCAACCTGACGCGCCTGTGGTTCGTCGACGGCGTCATGCGCAAAGTCCTGCTCTTGCTCCGCGACAACGGCTACAAAATCATCCTGACGACCGACCACGGCACTCTGCGCGTCAAGAGGCCGGTCGACATGGCCGGCCCCAACCTCAACAGCAATCCGAGATTCAAGGTCGGAACGATGCTCAAATACAAGGAGAGGGATGTTTTCGCCCTCAGGGGCAAAGAGGTACAGAAGGCAGGCCTGCCAGCCAAGAGCATGATTGACGAGTACGCCTTCGCCACCGACGACGGTTTCTTTGTCTACAACAACAGCAAACGAAACGAGGTCGTCGACGAGATTGGCGGCTCGCTCCAGCATGGCGGGATATCCATGGAAGAGATGATCCTGCCACTCGTCACCCTCACAAAAAAAGATTAGCTTTCAGGCAAAAAAAAAAGGATCGATGTCATCAACGACACCGACCCACATCATCAAAAATATACCACAAAAAATCAACCTATTTAAGCTATTGGATGTTGTCAGACCGAGGGCGTTCCCTTCCTGCTTGACGATACAAAAGTAGCCAAGCCGCCCCTCATGGGCGTATGAGAATATAGCTAATTATGGAGGTCTAACAGACAACAAATTTTTGCGATGGGAGGAAGAATCGACGGATAAATGTGTGAATAATCGTCGGCAAATTGTCATAAGGTCTTGAAAACTAAAGGAATAGCCTCTTGCCCATAATCCACCCTCCCGAGCCTGGCCGACACGCGAGAATCATCATCGCAAATCCTCACCCTTCGACCCTCGTCAAAGTCTCACACTTCCAAAGCCGACAGGCATATACGTCTCGCGCCACTGTCGTTCATTGATTTTTTTGCGACGATGACCCGCCGAGTACGCTTTTTTGCATAAGATATGAGGGCGACACCCGTCGCCCAAATGGCTAACAAAAAATAAATCCATACATTTGCACTCCGTAACGTCGTGGCTCTTAACCCCCACGCCGTCGAAACACACGAAAACAACACTTCATGACGCCTTGCCACTCTGTTCACGGCAAATGGCGTACAAGGCAAAAACAGAACAATACAATAATGAAAAAACTGTTGCTGGCGCTCTCTCTCGTATGCGCTTTCGCGCTCGAGGCCGTGGCGCAAACAGAGTTCCACTGGGGTTTTAAGGGTGGTCTCAACTTCACTACCGTCGATAGCGACGTCGACGACTTCCAAGCCCGAATGGGCCAATGGGGTTTCATCTGCCGATGGAACATCGGCGAGCACTTCGCAATCCAGCCCGAGGTCTTCTACGCCCGCACCGGCTTCCGCTCACTCAAGAAGCTCATCAAGGCCGCGCCCGACCACGACACCATGAGCGGAGAGGGCTCGCTCCAAAACGAGTGGTTCCACCTCCAGCTCCTCTCCGACAACGTGCAGATTCCAATCGTCTTCAAGTACTACCTCCCCGTCAACCTCTTCGGCGACAAGGGCCTCAACATCCACGTGGCGCCACTCTTCAGCCAGAGGTTCGACTACAAAATCTCTACATCCGACCACGAGGGCGTCTTGCTCGACCCCGTGCTCACGGGCAACGGCTCCCCCTACGTCGACGGGATGCCACACCGCGAGAATAACACACTCCACAATTTCGCCCGCGCCCAGAACAAGACGCAGTTCCACGTCCTCGCCGGCGTCGGCTACGACTCCCCATCGGGCATCGGAGTCGACATCCGTTGGCAGACAGGCATCACCCCCGTCTGGAACTCAAGCAAACAGCATTGCTACAACAAAAACTCGCATGACCGAATCTGGGCAATCTGCTTCAGCTACACATTCTAACGACTCCGTAAAGCATATCAAGACCAAAAAGGGAGGCGCGGCACCTTTTCTCCGCGCTTCCCTCTTCGTGTTATCATAACCTCCACAAGACTTTTTTCATGGGACTCCAATGCGGCATTGTCGGCCTGCCCAACGTGGGCAAGTCAACCCTTTTCAATTGCCTATCCAACGCCAAGGCCCAGTCGGCCAACTTCCCCTTTTGCACCATCGAGCCAAACGTCGGCGTCATAACCGTCCCCGACAACCGCCTCGAGGTACTCAACGAGATCGAGCACCCCGCCCAAGTCGTCCCCACGACCGTGGAAATCGTCGACATCGCCGGACTCGTCAAAGGCGCCAGCAAAGGTGAGGGCCTCGGCAACAAGTTCCTCGCCAACATCCGCGAGACCGACGCCATAATACACGTCCTGCGATGCTTCGACGACGACAACATCACACACGTCGACGGCTCCGTCGACCCCGTACGCGACAAGGAGGTAATCGACACCGAGCTGCAAATCAAGGATTTGGAGACCGTCGAGGCGCGTATCGCCAAGTGCGAGAAACAAGCGATCTCGGGCAAAGACGCCGACGCCAAGAAGCTACTCGACCTGCTCCTGCGCTACCGCGAGGCCCTCAATCAGGGGCAAAACCTTCGCTCCGTCGAGCTTACCGACGCCGAAAAGAAGCTCGACCGCGAACTCTTCCTGCTCACGCGCAAGCCCGTCATCTACGTCTGCAACGTCGACGAGGCCAGCATCAACAAGGGAAATAAGCACGTCGAGGCCCTCCGGGCAAAGGTCCAGGACGAGGGCGCGGAGGTCCTGGTCATAGCCGCGCAAACCGAGAGCGAAATCGCCGAACTCGAAACCTACGAGGAGCGCAAAATGTTCCTCGACGACCTTGGGCTCGAAGAGAGCGGAGTGGCAAAACTAATCCGCGCGGCCTACGCGCTTCTCGACCTCCGCACCTTCTTCACCGTCGGCCCGAAAGAGGTCAGAGCCTGGACCTTCCACGCGGGCGACAAAGCCCCACAGGCCGCAGGCGTCATACACACCGACTTCGAGAAAGGCTTCATCCGGGCCGAGGTCATCAAATACGACGACTACGTCGCCCTCAAGAGCGAGGCCGCCTGCCGTGAGGCCGGTAAGCTCGGCATCGAGGGAAAGGACTACGTGGTCCAGGATGGCGACATAATGCACTTCCGTTTCAACGTCTAACGCCATACATACATTTCCACACATAACCATGGCTTCTGTCACAGTCAAACCCTCCATACCAAAAGGCACGCGCGACTTCGGTCCCGCCGAGATGACCCGACGCAACTACATCTTCGACACCATCCGCAAGGTCTTCCGCCGCTACGGCTATCAGCCCATCGAGACCCCCGCGATGGAGAACCTCTCGACCCTCCTCGGCAAATATGGCGACGAGGGCGACAAGCTCCTCTTCAAGATTCTCAACTCGGGCGACTTCCTCACCTCGGCAGGCGGCCCCCTCCCCGCCAATCCCGAGAAAGCCGCGCTCATGATCTCCGAGAAAGGGCTTCGCTACGACCTCACGGTCCCCTTCGCGCGCTACGTGGTCCAGCACCAGGCCGAACTCACTTTCCCCTTCAAGCGGTACCAGATTCAGCCTGTCTGGCGAGCCGACCGTCCCCAGAAGGGCCGCTACCGAGAGTTCTACCAGTGCGACGTCGACGTGGTCGGCACCAACTCGCTCCTCTGCGAGGTCGAGCTCGTCCAGATTGCGGCCGACGTGTTCAAGTCCCTCGGTATCAACGTCTGCCTGAAAATCAACAACCGCAAGATTCTCGCCGGCATGGCCGAAGCCATAGGCGCGCCCGACAAGATGATGGACATAACCGTCGCCATCGACAAGCTCGACAAGATAGGCCTCGACAACGTCAACGAAGAGTTACGCGCCGACGGCCTCACCGACGAGCAGGTCGAGGCACTGCAACCCATCCTCGGACTCGCGGGCGGCAAGGAGGAGAAACTCGCAGGGCTGGAGAGAATTCTCACCAGCGAGGTCGGCAAGAAGGGAATAGAGGAAGTCCGGACCCTCTTCTCCTACATCGACGCCCTCGGGGTCGACATCAAGACCGAACTCGACCTCACGCTCGCCCGAGGCCTCAACTACTACACCGGCGCCATCTTCGAGGTCAAGGCCCTCGACACCGAGATTGGCTCAATCTCCGGCGGCGGACGCTACGACAACCTTACGGGAATCTTCGGCCTCGACGGCCTCTCGGGAGTGGGAATCTCTTTCGGCGCCGACCGAATCTACGACGTCATGACCCGCCTCGACCTCTTCCCGAGCGAGGCCAACGCCGCCACCGACGTCCTCGTAGCTAACTTTGGCGGCGACGACGAGATGTACAGCCTCAAGCTGCTCGCCCGCCTCCGTGCCGAAGGCCTCTCCGCGGAGATTTACCCCGAGCCAGCAAAAATGAAGAAGCAGATGGGCTACGCCGACAAGCGCGGGGTGCGCTTCGTGGCCCTTTGCGGCGAGACCGAACGACTGGCCCAGACCGTCACAATCAAAGACATGGCGGCAGGAGAGCAAAAAACCGTCTCAATAGACGAGGCAGTGGCCCTTATTAAGTGATAAGCTCGCCCCCAAATCGTCATATTCATACACCAAAGCGTCAGTGTGGCACGTAAATACGCCACGCTGGCGCTTTTTTTCATCAATGTGTTATTGAATTTTCCGAGAATGTTTTTCATATTTGCAGCGAACAAAACAAAACAACGAATGCACAGAATTAACAACATATGGTGGTGGCGCCTTACTTACTTTCAATCCCGGAGGTAAGCGCTCGTCACTGTACCCACACATACAGAGCCTTGTCGATAACTCCGGCAAGGCTCTTTCTTTTTTACTATCAATAGACTAAAAAAACAGACCATTATGGCCAATTTCAAATACCATACCGAAGCTCTCACGATGTTGGGCGACCTCCACACACCTGTGGGAGTATACCTGAGGCTGCGCGACCTCTTTCCGCAAAGCATCCTCATGGAATGTTCTGATTATCACGGCGGCGACAACGCCCGCTCGTTCATCGGCGTCGAGCCAATAGCGAGAGTCCAAGTGGGCCACGGGGTCGCCGAATGCCTCTTTCCCGACGGCTCTAAGCTCGCCAAGCCCATCGCGCCCGGATTCACCGTGGCCGACGCCATCAACGCATTCCTCGGCTCCTTCAGCATCGAAGGCGGCGGACACGCGGGCCTCTTCGGCTACACCACCTTCAACGCCGTACGCTATTTCGAGGGCATCGCCATTAAAGACGAGAAACACCCGCAATACGACGCGCCAGACATCCTCTACATCCTCTTCAAGACGATTGTCGAGTTCGACCACTTCAACAATCAGATGCGCATCGTGACCCTCGTCCCCGACGGGGCCGCCGCCGACGACAGCATCGCCAAGACCGTCAACGCCCTCCGCCGGGCCGACGTCCGCACCTACGACTTCCACCCCGTGGGCCAGACCACAAGCCCGCTGACCGACGAGCAGCACAAGGCCAACATTCGCAAGGGAATCGCCCACTGCCTGAGAGGCGACGTTTTCCAGATCGTCCTCTCCCGCCGTTTCGTCCAGAAGTACGAGGGCGACGACTTCAAGCTCTACCGCGCGCTCCGAAGCGTCAACCCCTCGCCATACCTCTTTTACCTCGACATGGGCGGCTTCCGAATCTTCGGCTCGTCGCCCGAGACGCACTGCCGAGTCGAGGGCTCAACCCGCCGCGCCTACATCGACCCCATCGCCGGCACGACGCGCCGGACGGGCGACCCCGAGCAAGACGACAAAAACGCCCAATACCTGCGCGACGACCCAAAGGAGAACGCCGAGCACGTCATGCTCGTCGACCTTGCGCGCAACGACCTGAGCCGCAACTGCCACGGCGTGAAGGTCGACTTCTACAAGGACATGCAGTACTACAGCCACGTCATACACCTCGTGAGCCGAGTCAGCGGATCTCTCGACGACGGTGCCGACCCCGTCAAGGCCTTTATCGACACTTTCCCTGCCGGCACGCTCTCGGGCGCGCCAAAGGTCAGGGCCATGCAGCTCATCAGCGAGATTGAGCCCCACAACCGAGGCGCCTATGGGGGATGCGTCGGCAGCATAGGTTTCGACGGTTCGCTCAACCAGGCCATAACAATACGAACTTTCGTGAGCCGCAATGGCGAGTTGTGGTTCCAGGCCGGCGGAGGAATTGTCGCCAAGAGCAATGAGGACTACGAGCTTCAAGAGGTCAACAACAAGCTCGGAGCGCTCCGCAAGGCCATCTTCATGGCCGAAAAGATGTAAGCCAACCACCCAACGTTCACTCCTCTAACGATTCATGCCATGAAAATTGTCATCGTCGACAACTACGACTCTTTCACATACAACCTCTCACACCTCATCAAGGAGCTTGGCGCCGAGGTCGAGGTTATCCGCAACGACCAGTTCCTCTTGCCAGACCTTGAGCGTTTCGACAAGATTGTCCTATCGCCAGGCCCGGGCATCCCGAGCGAGGCCGGGCTGCTGCTCGACGTCATCAAGGCCTACGCCGGCCGCAAGCCCATCCTTGGCGTATGCCTCGGACATCAGGCCATCGGCGAGTTCTTCGGAGGGAGGCTCGTCAACCTGAGCGACGTATTCCACGGCGTGCAGACCCCAGCCGTCATCGCCCAGCCTGCCGACAAGATTTTTGCCGGCCTGCCATCCCAAATCCCCGTGGGCCGCTACCACTCGTGGGTCGTCAGCGCCGAAGGGATGCCCGACTGCCTCGAAGTGACGGCCACAAGCCCCGAGGGGCAGGTCATGGCGCTACGCCACAGGCAGTTCGACGTCCGCGGCATTCAGTTCCACCCCGAGAGCGTCCTCACACCCGACGGAGCCACCATCATCTCCAATTGGCTCAATAGCTAACACGCACGAAAAAACAAACACTTACGACACAATGAAAGATATACTCAAACGTCTCGTGGCCGGCGAGAGCCTCTCTTCTGCCGAGACCGAGCAAATCCTTATCGGCATAACCAAAGAGGCCTACCCGCCCGAGCAGGTGACCGCCTTCATCATGGGCATACAGATGCGCGGAGTCACGGTCGAGGAGATTCTCGGCCTGCGCAACGGCATACTCGCCACGGGTGTCCCCGTCAACCTCGACGAGTTCAAGCCACTCGACATCGTCGGCACGGGAGGCGACAGCAAGAACACGTTCAACATCTCCACCTGCTCTTGTTTCGTCGTGGCCGGAGCCGGCTACAAGGTGGCCAAGCATGGCAACTACGCCGCGACTTCGGTCAGCGGGGCGTCGAACGTCATTGAGGGCCACGGGGTCAAGTTCACGGCCGACGAGGACCGCCTGCGCCGCAGCATCGAACAATGTGGAGTGGCATATCTCCACGCGCCGCTCTTCGCCCGAGCCCTGAAGTTCGTCAGCGGAATACGCCGCGCGCTCCAGATTCCCACCTGCTTCAACCTGCTCGGCCCGCTGGTCAACCCTTGCCGTCCCGCCTATCAGGTCCTTGGCGTCGCCAACCTCGACCAGATGAGGCTCTACAACAATGTCAACCAACGACTTGGCATCGGCTATTGCATCGTCAACAGTCTCGACGGCTACGACGAGATTTCGCTCACCGGCCCCTTCAAGGCACAGTCGCGAATCATGGAGAAGATTTTCACTCCCGAGGAGCTGGGATTCCACAACGTCAACCCCGACGAGATATGCGGAGGCGAAGGCCAGACCAAAGACGACGCCCTCCGCGTCTTCGACGCCGTCTTGTCCGGCACAGCCACGCGTTCGCAGACCGACGTCGTTGTCGCCAACTCGGCCTTCGCCATCCACGCCGTCGACCCCGCCAAGTCGATTGAGGAGTGCATCGCCGCGGCCCGAGAGTCCATAGGGAGCGGCAAGGCAATGGCCACGCTCAAGAAGTTCGTCGAGCTCAATTCCTAAGCGAAAAAGAGAGAGATGAGCAACTACCTTGATAAGATAGTGGCCCGCAAGCGCGAGGAGGTCGCCCAAGCCAAGTCTAAAGCCTACACGGCCGACCTCCAGGCCATGATTGCCGACGCCCCGGCCCCGCTGCCCTTCGCCCAGAGCATCCGCCAGCGCAACGGCATTATTGCCGAGTTCAAAAGGCGCTCGCCCTCCAAAGGCGCGATTCATGAGGGAATCTTGCCGCGCGACGTCGTCGGGGGCTATTCCGAGGCTGGAGTGAGCGCCATCTCGTGCCTCACCGATGCCGACTTCTTCGGGGGCTCGCTTGCCGACCTGCGCGAAGCCGTGGCCTGCGCCTCGGTGCCTGTCCTCCGAAAGGAGTTCGTCATCGACGAGCTTCAGCTTCTTGAGGCGAGAGCCTACGGGGCGTCGGCAGTCCTGCTCATAGCCGCCATCCTCACGCCCGCCGAGGCAGCCCATTTGGCTCTGACGGCCAAACAGTTGGGCCTCGAGGTGCTCATGGAGCTGCACGGCCAGGACGAGGTAGGCTACGTCTCCGAAGGAGTGACCGTGGCCGGTATCAACAATCGCGACTTGCGGACCTTCAATGTCGACCTCGACCACTCGATACGCGTCAGCCACCTCTTGCCGCCCGACTTGCCCCGCATCTCAGAGAGCGGGATTCGCGGCGTGGAGGACATGGTGAGGTTGCGCCGTGCGGGTTTCGACGGATTCCTAATCGGCGAGAGCTTCATGCGACAGGCCGACCCCGCCGAGGCGTGCCGAACCCTGTGCCGAGAGTATGCCGAGTCTCTGAAATACAACTAATTACAAAAGAAACAACAATCATGGATAGGAAAGTGAAAATCAAGATTTGCGGCATGACCGACATCGACAACATCAGCCGCATACTATTCCTCGAACCCGATTACATGGGCTTCATTTTCTACCCTAAGTCGCCGCGCTGCGTCGTCGGGAAGCTCAATCCCGATATGCTCTCCATAATCCCGCCATCCGTCAAACGAACGGGCATCTTCGTCAACGCGTCAGAGATGTACATCCGCGACGCCATCACTACCTACGGGCTGTCGGCCGTGCAGATGCACGGCAACGAGAAGCCGCGCCAATGCGCCCGGATACGCGACCTCGGAGTGGAGGTCATCAAGGCCTTCCACATCGCCGACGTCCACGACTTCGAGAGCGTCTGGGACTATACGGAGGTCGTGGACTACTATCTCTTCGACAACAAGAGTCCCGACTATGGCGGCACGGGGCGGCAGTTCGACTGGCAGCTCATTCTCCGCCAGCCGCTCCGCATGCCCTGGATTCTCTCGGGAGGGATTGGCCCCGAGAACATCGCCGAGGCCGCCCAAAGCGGTGCCATGATGCTCGACCTCAACAGCCGTTTCGAGACCAGCCCGGGCATCAAAGACTACGATTTGCTCAACGAGGCAATATCAAAAATTGACTAACGTCACGATTCACAACACTTTACCCCTATGTCAAAATATCAAGTGACCCCCGACGGCAACTATGGCCGTTTTGGCGGGGCATGGGTGCCAGAGATGCTCTACCCCAATGTCGAGCGGCTCAGAAACGAGTACCTGAAGATTCTCGATTCCGACGAGTTCAAGAGCCAGTTCTTCGGCCTGCTCCGCGACTACGTAGGCCGCCCAACGCCGCTCACGTTCGCCAAGAACATCTCAGAGATTTTCGGTGCCAACATCTACCTCAAGCGCGAGGATCTTGCCCACACCGGAGCCCACAAGATCAACAACGCTCTCGGCCAGGTCATCATGGCCAAGATGATGGGCAAGGACCGCATCATTGCAGAGACGGGAGCGGGGCAGCACGGCGTGGCCACGGCCACGGCATGCGCGCTCCTCGGAGTGAAATGCCTCGTCTACATGGGCGCGCTCGACATCGAGCGCCAGGCCCCAAACGTGGCGCGTATGCGTATGCTTGGCGCCGAGGTCATTCCCGCGACGAGCGGCAATTGCACCCTCAAAGATGCCACCAATGAGGCTCTCCGCGACTGGATCTCCAACCCCGAGGACACATTCTACGTCATCGGCTCAGTCGTCGGGCCGCACCCCTATCCCGACCTCGTGGCGCGCCTCCAAAGCATTATCAGTGAGGAGACTAAGCGTCAGGTCCGCGAGCAGACCGACAAGGACCTGCCCGACTACGTCATCGCATGCATCGGGGGCGGAAGCAATGCAGCGGGCTCGTTCTACAACTTCCTCGACGACGAGAGCGTCCGCCTCATTGCCGTCGAGGCGGCCGGCCACGGCCTCGACTCCGGCGACACCGCAGCCTCCATAGCCCGCGGCACAGAGGGCATCATCCACGGCAGCCGAACCATGCTCATGCAGACCGACGACGGTCAGATCACTGAGCCATACTCCATCTCCGCGGGTCTCGACTACCCGGGGGTCGGTCCCCTCCACGCCTTTCTCGCCGAGGCAGGCCGAGAGACCGTTCTCTCCGCCACCGACGAGGAGGCGCTCGAGGCCGCCAAGCTCCTGACGCTCCGAGAGGGAATCATTCCTGCTCTCGAAAGCTCCCACGCACTCGCCGCGCTGCCCAAGCTGAAGTTCAAGAAAGACGACCTCGTGGTCGTCACCGTCTCCGGTCGCGGCGACAAGGATATGCAGACATACATGAACCGCCTCTTCTAAAAAACTTATCTCTCTGACAATGAATAGGATCAACGACATTTTCGCCAAGCGCGACGGTCTGCTCTCCATATACTTCACGGCCGGCTACCCCGCCATCGACGACACCATGGCCGTCTTGACCGCACTCCAGCGCGGAGGCGTCGACTTTGTTGAGATCGGAATGCCATTCTCCGACCCCCTCGCCGACGGCCCAGTCATACAGAAGGCCAGCCTCGACTCACTCAACGCCGGGATGTCCATCAAGAAGCTCATGGAGCAGCTCGACGGCATGAGGCGGACCATCTCCATCCCCGTCGTGCTGATGGGCTACATCAACCCCGTAATGCACTATGGCGTTGAGCGTTTCCTCGACGATTGCAAGGCGCGTGGCGTTGATGGCGTCATTCTCCCCGACCTCCCCTGGGAGGAGTATCTCGCCAACTATAAGGCCCTCTTCGATGAGCGCGACATCCGTTTCATCCCCCTCATCGCGCCTCAGACACCCGACGACCGCATCCGCCAAATCGATGCCCAAGCCGATGGTTTCATCTACATGGTGGCCTCCGCGGGAATCACGGGCAACATCAAGACCTCCGTCGACTACCGCTCACGCTACTTCGACAGCATCGCGGCTCTCGGCTTGCGCAACAAGCGCATGATCGGTTTCGGTGTCAAGGACAAGGCCGGTTTCGACCACGCTTGCGCCCATGCCAACGGCGCGATTATAGGCACAGCTTTCGTCAAGCATATCAAGGAAAACGGCGTCTCGGACGAGTCCGTTGCCAAGTTCATCAGTCAAGTGAAAGGGTAGGGCGCGAGCCCCGCTCCCCCTCCCTCTCCGTCAGCTGCGTGGGCTCCGGGGAGGGAGGTTTTGTGTGTGTGAGAGAGAGCATAGCCCGGAATTCCCATTTTCCTCATTCAGTCCAAGTTGTAGTCAGAAGGAGCAAGCGACGCGATACGTCTGGGCGTTATTGCTTGGAACGAACAAATTGAGCGTTTGGCGTATGGTTTATATATATACTGTTGGTGTTGTCTTATAAATCTTATATTTTTGTGAGTATTCCTTTCGTAAGACGCTCAAGCAATAGACACTCTCAGCAACTATTTAAAACCAATAATATCAAAAATGAGAAGAGAACTTTTGAGAATTCTTTGTGCTTTGGCTTCTGCACTGATTGCTGTATCGTGTTCAGAAGATCAATTCCCCGAAAACGAAGTAGCGTCCCAGTCAAATGTTCCACAATCTGAGGTGCAGGAGGGCGTGAGGCTGACAGTTCAAAAAGCTAGTGCAATTGCAGGACTGTTCTCGCCTTTCCGAGGGGTGTCGGAAAATGTAGATGGCGACATAAATAAGACCGCAGAAGTAGCTCCTAAGGTTTCCAGAATTAGCTATTATGTTGATAATGGAGATACGCTTCTTTTCGCTTTCAACTACGGAGAAAGCAATGGTTATACCATAATTGGAGCAAATGCGTCATCATTCCCGGTCTTGGCTCAGTCCGAACAAGGAAGTGTCGATTTTGACGAGATTGAGGCTGGCAGCTCGTTCGAATACTTCGTCAACCTTATGGCGGAGTCGGTGAAAGTCTCATCGTTGGGGACGGACACGGCATACGCCTCCTTGTGGAGTGGGGTCGATGATGAAGAATGGGAGTACTCAGTAGAGGTTGTCGACCCATGTTTTGAAGCAGATTCTGTGTCTTGCAACAAGAGCCGTTCGCGGATAAGTCCTGGTAAGGAAGCAATATACCCGTACACGGGGTTGGCATTGAAAGAATGGAGGCAAGAGGGTGATTACAACTATTACGCTGTCTCAAAAAAAGTCTGTATAGGTTGTCCTGCCATGGCGGTGGGTATGTTGATTTTTGATGTTAATAATAGAATTGATGGAGTGAACGTCAAAACGAATCCGTTTTTTAGTTGTTTTGATCAGTATCCTGCTTATGCTAAGTCTGTTTCGAAAAAGTTGAGGTGCGTAGCAGACGCAATCCCCAATTACAAGTGGGGGACTGAGGCGAAGCCGTCGAGCGGTATTTCTAATCCTTCAGATTTGGTGAATGGATTAAAGAAACTTGGATTTTCCAAAGCGAAATTGTCGTCATTTGATTTTGAAAAAGCTTATGCGGCGATGTGTATCGAGGGTACAGATTATTTTGGAAAGCCTACCACTTTTCACAGGGGTATAATAATGCTCGGTCAAAGTGGGGCTGGTGGTCACGTCTGGTTTTGTGATGGCTATTATGAGCAGCAGTATCAAGTGACGAAGCGGAGGAAGAGGTTGTTCCATTCAACAAGTGTGACGAAATGGACGGAATATGAGAATCGGTTTTACATGAATTGGGGACAAATTGGTGGCAATAATGGGTGGTTCATTGTTGAAAACGGTAATGGTATGAATATCAGTTATAGATATGCGCTTCAGATGATTACAGGTTTGGATTATTATAGTAAGTGATTATGAAATATAAAGTATTTTGCATTTTTGCCTTCGCAGCCATCGCTGCCACGCTTTCACTTATGGTCTCCTGCTCCGACGATGACGACCCGACGCCCTACGAACCCATACTTTGGGGAGGAACGAAAGAGGTGATTTTCGCAATCGACGGCATTGAGGTCGATTCCGCCTTTTGCGCCAATTCCTCGGTCTATTCTGACGAAGACGGAAAGACGGTGCAAGTCAGCCTCTGCAAAGGAGACACTGTGTCGTTCCTGCTGCCGCCGCCCAACACGTGCGAAGATTGCATAACGCTCGAATCCAAAAACGGCGACGAGGTCGTTTATTCTCGCAGCTACCAATCCGTCGTAAACCTGAACGGGGAGTCCCTCACGATTCTCTCCCATTTCACGCTCCACGCCATCAAGGGCTACTACTCCTCAGATTGGGAGATGGAAAATATTGAGTACAGGGGAAAGACATACGAGCCGCTCCGCAAGAAATCTCTCTTCAGCGGCTACGTCTTCCATCTTCGTAAGACATCTTCAGGCTACGATATTATTGACGACTAATCCCCCTAAAGACTGAACAACGAAACAACTCTTCGGGCGGCATGAGAGAATCATGCCGCCCGATGTCCGTACTACGCTCGGCCCCCCGCGCGGAATTCTCCAACCTCCCCCCCCCCTTTCGTTGTCTGTTCTTGAGAACAAAGCATAATTCGGGTAAGCGAAAGCTCGCGCCGATGAGCTAATTTCACGCCGTCATGAAAACCCTGCGAATTGCCACAATGGCGCAAATCGCCGCGACGGCCCCGGGCGTTGCCACGTCGTGCGACGACCCGCCACCCGTCACCCGCCACTACGCGTGTCTATAGCCGACTCAACGGATTCTTGCAACTAACCCCCTTAAACCGAGAGGAAATCTGCCCCATGCCATCTCTTTTCCGTACCCAGACGACCGACCACCTCCTGACGCAGCTCCGCGAAGGGCAAACAGGCAGGCAAGACTTGATTCGAACG
>JAFPDB010000330.1 GCA_017390085.1 Bacteroidales bacterium
CTTCACGGCCACATTCTTCTCGCGCCATACGCTTCTCAACGTCCTGACGCGCTTCTGCGTCCTGACCGAGCAAGGCTTGCTGCTCGTCATGCGCCCCTACCAGATAGCCGCCACCGAGGCGCTTCTGAACCAGATCGTCCGCGCCAACAACGCAAAGAGGCAAGGCACGATCGACGCTTGCGGCTACGTCTGGCACACGACGGGCTCGGGCAAGACCTTGACCTCGTTCAAAGCCGCGCAGCTGGCCACGAAGTTCGACTTCGTAGACAAGGTCCTCTTCGTCGTCGACCGCAAAGACCTTGACTATCAGACGATGAAGGAGTACGACCGTTTCCAGAAGGGGGCCGCCAACGGCAACACGTCGACATCCGTTTTGGAGGCTCAGCTGAAAGACCCCAAGTGCCAGATTGTCATCACCACGATCCAGAAGCTCACCTCCCTCATCAAGCGGTTCCCCACCCACGAGATATTCGGCAAACGCGTGGTCATGGTGTTCGACGAGTGCCACCGTTCGCAGTTTGGGGATATGCACTCCGCCATCGTCAAGAAATTCAAAAAGTACTACCTCTTCGGCTTCACAGGCACGCCCATCTTCGCCGAGAACGTCACGGCGAGCCGCGGCGCCCGGAGGACCACCGACGACCTCTTCGGCCGCAGGCTCCACACCTACACCATCATCGACGCCATCCGCGACCACAACGTGCTCCCGTTCCGCGTGACCTACGTCAGCACGATGAAAAACAAGAAAAGCATCGAGAACGCCAAAGTGTGGGACATTGAGCGCGAAAAAGCCCTGATGTCGCCGCAGCGAATAGCCAACGTCACGACATACATCCTCAACCACTTCGCCCAACAGACCAAACAAGAAAGCTCGTACATCTTCAGGCAGTTGGACAACGTGGCGGACGCCGTGAGGCACTACGCCGACAAAGACTATGACGAGGCCCGGCGAAACGTCAAACTGAGCGGCTTCAACTCCTTGTTCGCCGTCGAGAGCATCGACGCCGCCAAACTGTACTACAACGAGTTCCGGAGGCAAATGACCGAATTGCCGGAGAACAAGAGGCTCAAGATAGCCACCATCTTCTCCTACGGAGTCAACAACGAAGCGGGCGACCAGATTGAGGACGAAGACCCCGAAAGCACGGAAGCGATGGACTCGGGCAGCCGCGAATTCCTGGAACGCGCAATAGCGGACTACAACAAAACGTTCTCGACCAACTACGACACCTCGTCAGAATCGTTCTCCAACTATTATAAGGACGTCTCCATGCGGATGAAGAACCGCGAGATAGACATCCTGATCGTCGTGAACATGTTCCTGACGGGCTTCGACGCCACGACGCTCAACACCCTGTGGGTGGACAAGAACTTGCGCTACCATGGCCTCATTCAGTCGTATAGCCGTACGAACCGGATCCTCAACACCGTAAAGAACGCCGGCAACATAGTCTGCTTCCGCAACCTTGAGGAGCAGACCAACAAGGCCCTCTCTCTCTTTGGCGACGCCAACGCCAAGGGCACCGTCATCCTCCGCCCGTTCGAAGACTACTTCAACGGCTATACTGACGAGAAGGGCAGGCTCGTCAAGGGCTACGTGGACTATGTCGACGAGCTCAGAGCCCTCGTAGCGCCTGGCACCATACCCGTGGGCGAACAGAAAGAGCGCGACTTCATCAAGCTGTTCGGCACCGTCTTGCGCTTCATCAACCTCTTGAGCTGCTTCGACCAGTTTGCGAAGCAGAACACCCTCACAGCCAGGGAGCTACAAGACTACACGAGCGTCTACATCGACCTGCACGACCACTATCGCCCGCGAGGCGACAAGACAAACGTCAACGACGACATCGTGTTCGAAATGGAGCTTGTCAAGCAGGTGGAGGTGAACATCGACTACATCCTCTACCTCGTCGGGCAGTACCACGACAGCCATTGCCAGGACACTGAGATTCACATCCAGATTGTCAAGTCAATCGAGTCGAGCACCGACTTGCGAGACAAGAAGGAACTCATCGAACGCTTCATCGAGGGCATGACAGCGAATGGCGACGTCTATGAGCAATGGCAATCGTACCTCAACGAGCAGAAGAAAGTCGAGTACGCCCAACTCGTCGCCGAGGAGAACCTGAAGGGCGACGAGGCCCTGAGATTCATCGAGATGGCGTTCAAGCGCGGCTACGTCCCCGAGGGAGGATTGGAACTCAACGACATCATGCCCCCGATCAACCCCTTCGACCCCAACGCCAACCGCCAAGGCAAGCTCGAGCACGTCCTCGAGAGGCTGAAAGCGTTCTTCGCGAAATACTACGGTTTCGCGAACGGCCGTTTCGCAGACTGAAGACACCCCCACCCGTCCGCCGTCCCGTGCCAAAATATCACCATTTTTAGCCTACACTTCTTGTGAAACGATTCCGATATTTAGAATAAAAGTAAAATAATGTATAACTTCGCATTAGAAGTTATGCTCAGGGCAAGCAGCTGGCCCAAAGACAGCGGCAGGAAATCAAAAAAAACGATGATGGCGGGAATTCGTCAAGCCCGTCCGTCGTCAGCAAAACGAAAAATCATTCATATAATGACAACAGCCATTATCACGGTCTTCGTCGTCGGGTACCTCTTCATAGCGTTGGAGAGCCTGACCAAGATCAACAAAGCCGGCATAGCGATACTGATGGGCATCGCCTGCTGGGTGCTTCTGCTCATGGGGGCGTCGGAATATGGCCCCGCGATAATCGATAAAGCCTTGAAAATAGGCATCTTGTCAGAAGAGAGCGCCCGCAACATAATGGAGAACTACTCCAGCTACATGTGCCGCGGCCTCTTCCAGCACTATCTCGCGGAAGTAAGCGAGACAATCTTATTCCTGATGGGCGCCATGACCGTCGTCGAGACCGTCGACAGCCACGGCGGCTTCCGCTTCGTCAAGAAAGCCCTCTACACCCCCAACCCCAAGTCACTCCTCTGGAAGGTCTGCATCATGACCTTCTTCCTGTCCGCCACCCTGGACAACATGACCACCTCGATAGTCATGATCATGGTCCTGAAGAGCCTCATATCCGACAAAGAGCTCCGGATGAAATTCGCAGGCATGGTCATCATAGCCGCCAACGCCGGCGGCGCCTTCTCGCCGATTGGCGACGTGACGACAATC
>JAFPDB010000331.1 GCA_017390085.1 Bacteroidales bacterium
CATCTACCATTCTTTCAAGATAATCAGCATCGTAAATATCTCCTGAAACTCCAAAGCGGAAATAAGTAGTGAGAGCCACCGCTGCCGAAGGCGACGCCACTTCCGGGCTTAGCGAGGCTCGCCAGACTGGAAGCCTGCGCATGGCTCGGACCTACCGCGGCAACCTGCCGCCATTGAGAATTGACTACGTGATAAAATCGGGTCAAATCGAAACGTGGGGCTACGAGGAACACGACTGGGCGTGGTCCGACCACAAAGCCGTGAGTGTATATTTTTGCCACAAGTGATAAAAAAGACAACGGCCCAACACCCTTAACGTAACTTTTTGTTATTTTAGCGTTGGACTACATATAAAGAACGAGCAAAAAACGTAACCAAACACAAAATATGAGCAAACTGCAAGTATCGGCGATCATGGCCGGAATAGCCGCAATGGTGGCCACGGGCTGCACCGTCAAGGGGAGCCAAGACAAGACTGGCATCATGAGCAAAGAGAAGGTCGAGGAGAACGTCCGCGAATTCGTCTACCCCCTGCCTACTGCATTTGAGGTGACGGAGATGCTCAACCGCATAGACGCGGCCTACATCCTTGACATCTGCAACCCCAAGGACAACGTCGACAAGTACGTCACCGAGGCCAAGAGGGCGATGAACATGGGCGTCTACAGCGCCGACTTGTGCTACGCCTCGACCTACAACCAGCAGGCCAACGTGATGGAGTACACCCAGACGATACGCGGCCTGGTCGACGCACTGGACATGACCCAGGCCGTCGACCCCGAGCTGGCCACGAAGATGGAGGACAACGAGAACAACAAAGAGGCCATGACGGAGCTGATCTCCAACTCCTTCTACGACTCCTACGACTACCTGAACAAGCACGGCCGCGGCCCGGTGTCGCTCATGATCGTGGCTGGCAGCTGGACCGAGGGCCTGTACATCGCCACCCACATCTCCGACGACACGTTCGACAACAAGGAGATGGTCAAAATCCTCCTGAGCCAGAAAGAGCCCCTGGAGAAGCTCGTCAAGCTCTTGGACGACAACTCGAAGGATGCCAACGTCAAGGAGTTGCGCGGGCTCTTGCAGCCTCTCAACGAGATTTACTCCAAGACCGACGCCAACAGCATAACAGAAGAGACGATGCAAGCCATCAAGGCTGAGGCCTCCGCCGTCAGGAGCGTGATTGTCAGGCCATAAGGCAAAGGGAACGTAATACAAGAGTCAAAAAAAGAGAGGCCGTAGGCACGAGAAAAGAGTCTCGCCTACGGCCTTTGGCATTTCCACCTAACTCATTACTTTTTCTTTTAAATGATAGGCCAACCAGAGCTTTACGCCCTACTGAACGAGATGGGCATCGAATTCCAATATATTGAGCATCCGCCCACGCCAACCATTGAAGAGGCGCGGAAATACTGGACCGCCCTCGAGGGCAAGCACTGCAAGAACATCTTCTTGCGCAACCACAAGGGCAACAAGCACTACCTCGTGGTCCTGGACTGCGACCGCAGCATCGACATGCACGACTTGGAGCATAGGCTTGGCGAGGGGAAACTCTCCTTCGCGTCGGCCGAGCGCATGATGCGACACCTCGGGCTGAAGCCAGGTTCGGTAAGCCCATTCGGCCTAATAAACGACGCGGGGCATGAGGTGATCTTGTTCTTGGACGCGAACCTGCTAACGGCTGACCGCCTGGCCTTCCACCCCAACGACAACCGCGCTTCGGTCTCCATCTCTCGCGAAGACCTGATTCGATTCTTGGACAGAATGGGCAACCGCCGGGAGTGGAAAGAGCTGTACTGAAGCCACGTATCATCTTGACCCTATGTGCCTTAGGCCTATGGTGCGCATCAGCCCACGGGCAAAGGCTGTGGGGGCGCAGCGCGGGCTCGGTAGGCAGTGGCGGTCTGACCTCGACCTCGCTCTACTGCGCGAGCGAAGGCGTCAACCCGTCGGGCCCGGCCTACGTCGGGCGGCTGACAGTGACGGCGAGCGTGGTAGTGCCCTACGGGCTCGCGGAACTGGCGGAGACGAGCGGCGCGGCGATACTGCCCGCGAAGCTATGCGTCGTGACGGTGAAAGTGGGGGCCTCGGGTAACGAATGGAGCCGTTTTGCGACTTTCGGGGCCGACGTGTCGAGGCGGTTCGGGAGAGTGGCCATAGGGATTGGCTACCGCGGGCTGACGCACAAATTGCGATTCTCGGAGAGCGGGCGCTCGTCGATGACGATATGCGGCGCGTCATTCCGTCCCGACGAGAGGTGGGAGATTGGCGTCGCGGCGCGCAACATTGAGGGGCGCCGACTAAAACGCGGAGGCGAGGAGACCCGTCTGGGGCGTACGTTGTGGGCGAGCGCGAAATGGCGAGCGCCCCGGGTTTTCGGCATTGGGGCGGAAATGGAGAAAGAGAGCGGCAAAGACGCGGCAGCCCACGTTGGCGTATGGCTCGAACCAGGTGGCGGCCTGCGCTTCACGGCCGGATTCTCAACATCGGGGGCCGAGATTGGGGCGGGCGCGGGCTACGAGAGAGAGACGTGGGGCGTAAGGGCTGGCGTGGCCCACCATCAGCATCTGGGCGTGAGCGGCGGCGCGGCGATAACATTTCACCCCGATTGGCCATGAAATGGATTGGAGCCGCAATATGCCTGGCCTTGAGCCCCATGTGGCTGAGGGCGCAAAACGCCGACGAGATAATTGGCGAGATTGCCACGGAGCTTGAGGAAGAGGGTCTTCTGGACGAGGCGGCGGGCGAGGAGCTTGCGGAGATGGGGGCCATTGCCGACGAGCCGCTCGACCTGAACAGCGTGACGAGCGAAGAGCTCGGTCAGCTGATATTCTTGAGCGAGAGGCAAGCCCGCGCCATTGTGAGGCACCGCGCGGCCGTTGGGCGAATAGCATCGGAACAGGAGCTGATGAGCATAGGCTGCCTATCGGCATCGGACATATACAGACTTAGGCAATTCGCGTACATCGGGGAGGGGATGGACACCTTCGGGATTGCCAAACGCGTCGACGCAGAGCTCTTGGGACGAGCTGGGCGGCGTTGGCCCACGAGCCGCGGCCTGTCGGCCAAGGACAGCTCGGCCGCCTACCCCGGGCCGGCATGGAGCCAGCTAATCCGCTTCAAGGGCGAAGTGGGGAAAAAGGTGAGCGTGGGCATCGTTGGGCAGAACGACGCCGGCGAGCCACAGCTGCAAAATGGCGCCGGGCTTATGGACTTTGGTGGCGGCTACATATGCGTTGCGCCAAAACGAGGCATCGTGACGAGGGCCGTGGTGGGCAACTATCACGTGCGGCTGGGCCAGGGGCTTGGCGCATGGACTGGATTCAGCCTTAGCCCGACGGCCTCGGGCCTCTCGGTCGGAAGATCCGCCATGGGCGTTACGCCGACAATGTCGGCCGCTGAGAGCGGCTATCGCCGCGGGGCGGGCATAATGTTGAGGCACAAGCATTTCAGAGCGACGCTATGGGGCTCGTCGACGCGGGAAGACGGCACAATCATGACGCGGGACGACGGCTCGACCTACGTGAGCGCCATCAAGGCCGACGGCCTTCACCGGACGGCGACGGAGCGCGCGAGGCGGCACAACATACGAATAGCATCGGGAGGAGTGTACGCGTCGGGCGACATGGGCGTGTTGCGCGTGGGGGCGGGATACAACATTTGGCACATCTCCACGCCATTGGGGAGCGAAAGGATCTACCAGGCCAACCGCCCCGAAGGTCGCGACATAGGGACGGCGAGTGTCGACGTCAACTGGTTCGCGCGCAAAGCCCACATCTTTGGCGAGGCCGTGGCGCAAGGGCGCAACGCGTGGGGCGCGGTGGCCGGCATGGAGATTGACGCAGGCGGCGGCACTTCATTTTGCGCGAGCATAAGGCGTTTCGGGAGGCGATATTACACGGCCAACGGCAGGCCCGCCACTCACTCGTCGACTGCGGCGGGCGAGGGAGGCGCGAGTTTCGGGGTGACGTTCCAACCTTTGGGCTTCATGTGCGTCGGCGGCGTAGTCGACTATTGGAAAAACCATTGGTTGCGCTACGGCGCCTTGAGCCCGACGAGCGGTTGGAAATCGAGGGTTGTGGTGGACATATACCCCGACTGGCGTTCGAGCATCCGAATATCCATCCGCCATACGGAGCAGGAGAAGACCCGCGGCACGGAGAGCGCGAAAGGGCGTATAGAGCCGTCGAACAGCACACGCTATAAGGTTCAGTACGACATGGCGGCGGTCGGCGCCATTGGGCTTACGACGGATGCAGAGATGGCCGTAGCCGAGGGCTACGATGGCGGTAAAGGCTACATGGTGAGCGAGGGAGTGAAAGTGTCGGCTATGGGTGACAAACTCCGCCTTCAAGCCATAGCCACCTATTTCGACACTGACAACTTCGCGAGCCGGGTCTACGGCCGGGAGCCCCGTATGGCGTACGACATGAGATTCGCGTCGTACTATGGTGAGGGGATTGCGGCCTCGGGGATGGTTACAGTAGGGCCGATAGGCGGTTTCAGGGTATGGGCATGGGCTTCGCTCCTGTGGCAAAATGGGCGGGAGACATTGGGCAGCGGCAACGACGAGACACCAGGCCCTTGCCGCTGCGACGTTAGGCTCCAGCTCCAGTGGAAGCTCTTTTGGATGAAGCGCAAGGACTATTTCGCCGTCGGGAGGAAGTGAGGGGGCTACTCCCACACGAAAGGTTGGTTTCTTCCTCATCGCAACAAACGAATTTGTCGGCGTAGGAGATGACCTTTCCTTGTGGGTCGTAGTGGTAGTTGACGGAATCCATTTCGTAGCCCCACTCGTCGATAAGGTCGCGGCGGTAGATGATTGTCGCTATTCTTTTCTCGCTGGCGGCGTCATCTTTCGTTAGGGATTTCCCTTCCTCACCATTGTCGCACGATGTGGCCGCCATGGAGAGGGCGAAGAGGGTAGTGGCGATAAGTCTGAGAGTTTTCATTGTTAGGTTTTTTTAAGGTTCGTGATTGTTTGGCAGATACTGTCACAAAGATATAGCGTACTCCATAGGGCGAAAATTCGGGGGGGGGCAATGAAACGCCCCGCGCTGGAATAGCGACGGGGCGTGGGGATTATTCGATTGTAGGGACGCGATTAGTCGCGCGAGGATTGCGTGAACTGGAGGATGTAGTAGAGGAGGGTCGCGAGCGAGGATAGCGCGGCCACGAGGTAGGTGCAGGCGGCCCATTTCAGGGCGTCGACAGCGCCGTCGCGGGTCTCGCCGTAGGCGATGACGCCGCTGTCGGTCAGCCACTTGATGGCCCTCTGGCTTGCGTCGATTTCCACTCCGAGGGTCACGAACGAGAAGAGCGTGAAGACCGCGTAGCAGGCGATGATGATCTGGAGGGCGAGGGTGTATGGCAAGACGTTTGGCATGATGAAAGCGAGCGCGAACATGCCGATGAAGATGATGTTGAGGATTCGGCTGGAGAGGTTTTGGAGCGGGACGAGGGCCGTGCGGAGAGCCATGGCCTTGTAGCCTTGGGCGTGCTGGAGCGCGTGACCGGTCTCGTGGGCGGCCACGGCTGCGGCTGCCACGGTGCGCTCGCTAAAGACCTTGGTGCTGAGGTTGACGGAGAGGTCGGTTGGGTTGTAAAAGTCGGTTAGAGTGCCGTCGACGGGGCGGATTGAGACGTTGTTGACGCCGTTTTGCGTGAGCATCATCTTGGCGATTTCGGCACCGGTGTAGGGGAGAGGGATTTTGCTGTATTTCTCGAACTTGCTCTTGAGGCGGCTGCTTACTACCCAGCTGAGGATCGCGAAAGCGCCAAAGATAATCCATAGTGTCATTTTATGTATTTGTTTTGGTTTGCTATTAAGCTGAAGGCAAAAATGCTGCCAATGAGGGCTTTAGGTGACAAAAAGTCAGCCTTTGGGGTTGAGTATCTTGTCGGCCACGGCTTGCGGTGGGATGTCGAAGCAACGGAAATCGCCAAAACGGCATGGTTTATTGCCAAAGATGGAGCATGGCCTGCAATCGAGATCGTCTCTTTGAACGCAATCGTCCGGATCTTGGCCGTAGCCGAGAAAGCCCGCGTAGGGGTGCGTCTGCCCCCATACGGAGACGACGCGAACGCCGTAGAGCGAAGAGAGGTGCATGGCGGAGGAGTCCATCGAGAGCATGACGTCGAGGTTGGACATCAGAGCCATCTCGTCGGCGAGGGGCATGACTCCTATCATGACGTGGGCTCGGTCGCGGCCTTTGGCGAGCTCGAGGGCATGACGTTTCTCGGCTTCGCCGCCGCCGAAGAGGAATAGGCGGACATCGGGGTGCGCAAGGAGAGCGTCTATGACCCGGGCAATGCGGTCTGTCGGGTACATCTTGCCCCTGTGCTGGGCGAAGGGTGAGACTCCAATCCAGCGCTCGCCCTGGCGCGGTAGGTAGCCCACTGCGGCTGGGAGCTGCTCCTTGGGACGGACGCGGCGGTCGGGTGGTGGTGTGAAGCCTGCTCGGCGAAAGACATCGGCATAGCGCTGTGTCATGTGCTTGAGCTGGACTCTATTCTTGCCCGCAATTAGGCTTCGCTTTTGGGCGCGGCCCTTGTCGATGGAGTAGACACGGGTGCCGGACAGGCGGAAAAGGAGGCGGAGGACTTTGGTGCGTAGGACGTCGTGGAGGTCGATGACAGTATCGTATGTCTGGCCGTTGGGCAGTGGAGCCCCGGGCATTTTTCCGTTCTTGAGGTTGCGGAAAAGCCTGAATAGGGCAAGGAAGCCGTGTTTCTGCTTACGGATGTCGGTGCCGATGAACCTCAGGTTGGGCAGCTTTTCGAAGAAGGGGCTGAAAAAGGGTGTCGAGAGGAAATCGAAAGCGACGTCGGGATAGGCTTGGCATATTGCGGCTACGACTGGTGCTGTCATGGCCACGTCTCCCATGGCCGTGAGTCGCGTTATGAGTACGCGGCGCATTGGGTCTATTTCTTTTGTTGGGCGTAGAGGACGGGGTTGAGGGCCGGGTCGTTGTACATTTTCATCTGTTTGTAGACCTTCATGTACTTATGGCCTGCGGCGATGTCGTCGATGAGTTGCTCAATGGCTTGTGAGAGGTCGTCGTGCTGCTCGTTGAGGACTGCGAGTTTCTTGGCGCAAGCCTGGATGTGCGCTTGGTCGGCATCTTTCCGGTCGGCCTCGATGGCCATGTGGTATATTTTGAGGGCGAGGATGGAGAGCCTGTCGATGGCCCAAGCGGGGCTTTCGGTGTTGATTTTGGCGTCGGGCTCGGGCTTGACGTCTTTGAACTTGTCGAGGAAATAGGAATCGATGTACTCGACCATATCTGTGCGTTCCTGGTTGGACTTGTCGATGCGTCGTTTTATTTGGAGGGCTTTGACGGGGTCGATTTGCGGGTCTCGGATTATGTCCTCGAGATGCCATTGGACGGTGTCGATCCAGTTCTTGCGATACATGAGGTGCTCGATGGCGTCGGCGGGATAGGGGTTTTGGAGGGGGGTGTCGACGTTGTCGGATTTATGGTAGTCGGCGATGGCCTGGTTGAAGACCTTCCAAAAGAGTTCTGTTTGCTTCATGGTATGGCTATATTTTTAATCAGAAGCGGGGGGCGGGCCGAGACGTCAGCCTGCCTCCCGTTGGGGATGTCTTGTAAGTTATTGAATGGTAGGCCGTTGAGAGGCGGCGAGGCTACTTTGTCATCTTGGCCTTGACGTAGGGCGAGGCGTCGATGCTTTGAGTGGATGTGTAGAGGAGGACTTGTGAGGAGGTGTCGAAAACGTAGATGTAGTTGTTCTCCTTGGCTACTTCCTCGAGGGCTTTCTGGTAGTTCTCGAGGATGGGTTGCATGAGGTCGGCTTCTTTCTTGGAGAGGCTCTGCTGGGCGAGCTGCTGGAAGCTCTGGATGCGGGTCTGGGTGTCTTGGAGGTCCTTCTCGATGGTGGCGCGGATGAGGTCGGGGAGAGAGTCGCGCTTATTGGCGTAGTCCTGGAACTTTTGCTGGAGCTCGTTTTGCATGACGGACATCTGGTCTGTGAGTTTCTTGGCCTCTTC
>JAFPDB010000332.1 GCA_017390085.1 Bacteroidales bacterium
CCAACCCCGCCCTCGACATCGACGAGGCCGCCACGCGCCGCGAAGAGGAAAACACACCCGAACCACAAATCAACGCCGCACTGGACCAGCAACCCGACGACGACACGAGCGAAGGATACCTGCTCAATGAGGACATCCCCGCCTACAAACTACAAGCCAACAACCAGAGCGACGACGACAAAAGGGAGAGCGTCCCCATAAGCGAAGCGTCGTCGTTCTACGAGCACCTCGAAGAGCAAATCGGACTCCACAACTTCACCGACAAACAGCAAAAAATCGCCAAATTCATCATCGGCAACATCGACGAAGACGGCTACCTGCGCCGCCAGACCGACAACATCGCCGACGACGCGTCTTTCGCACTTGGCGACGAGATTACAGACCAAGAGGTGGAAGAAGTCCTTGTGGAAGTCCAAAAGATGGACCCCGCCGGCGTGGGCGCGCGCGACCTCCGCGAATGCCTGATTCTCCAGCTGCGCCACACACGCGACCAGGCCGTCGAGTCCGTCAAGACCGCAATCGACATCCTCAACCTCTGTTTCGACGAGTTCTCAAAACACCACTACGACAAGATACTCAAGAAACTACACATTACCGACGACGACCTCCGCGACGCCACGGCCGAAATCCTACACCTCAACCCCAAGCCAGGCAGCGCCTACGGAGGCGGGGCTGCAAGGCAGGCGCAACACGTCACGCCAGACTTCATCATCGACTACGACAACGGCGAGATAACATTCCACCTCAACAGGCGAGGCGAACCCGAACTCAAAATCAGCCGCCAATACGCCGAGATGCTCCACGAGTACAACACCAACAAGGCCAACCAGACCCAAGAGCAGCGCGACGCCGCCACCTTCGTCCGGGAGAAAATCAAGTCGGCACAATGGTTCATCGACGCCGTCAAACAACGCCGCAACACCCTCACCCTCGTCATGCAAGCAATCCTCGACTACCAAGGCGACTACTTCATCGACGGCGACGAGACGAAACTCAAACCCATGATACTGAAAGACATAGCCGACCGGACAGGCCTCGATGTCTCCACAATATCGCGAGTCTCCAACAGCAAATACGCCCAGACGCCATTCGGCATCTGCCCCCTCAAATACTTCTTCTCCGAAGGAATACAGAACACCGACGGCGACGACGTCTCGACACGCGAAGTCAAACGCGTCCTCAAAGAGGCCATAGAGGCCGAAGACAAGCGCAAGCCGCTCACCGACGACAAGCTCGTCGAGATTCTTAACGAGAAATCATACAACATAGCCCGACGGACCGTAGCCAAATACCGCGAGCAACTCGGAATCCCCGTCGCAAGGCTCCGCAAACAGTTATGACCCAAAACACCGCACCGGCAAATCTTGAGAACAGCGACCCCCAGACGGCCACGACTCAAGACAACACGCCCATGGGCAAGTTCATAGCACGCCTCTCAATACTGACGGCCGTGCTTCTCCACCCCCTGCTCATGCCCATCTATTGCGCCATCCTGACCCTCTACACGGTCTCGCCCTACGCCATGATACCCCACGCCGTCAAGACCAGCGTCATGATCTACGTCGGCCTCTACGCCTGCATCAACCCCCTTGTCGTCATAGGCCTCTTCCTGTGGGCCGGCAAAGTCTCCGACCTCCAGATGCCCACCCGCAAAGAGCGCGTATGGCCGCTCATCTGCACAGCCACCGTCATCGGGCTGTCGCTCTTCCTGCTCACGCCCAACAACACCCCGCGCCCCCTCTTCGCCATGGTCATAGGTGAGGGGCTTCTGCTCATGGCAGCCGGCATATGCTCCATCTTCTGGAAGATAAGCCTCCACTCCGCGGGCTCGGGCGCGCTACTGGCGTTCGTGAGCGTCACCGGCATGGCCTACAACCTCGACTTCGCCACATGGGCGGCGGCGGCCTTCATCGCCGCTTTCGTCACCGCATGGACGCGCCTCTACCAGAAAGCCCACACGCCGCGCCAACTCATAGCGGGCTACGCGCTCGGCATCATCGTCATGGGACTGACGCTCAACCACATAATGCAACGCCCCGTATTCTGAAAAACTTCAGCATGGGAAAAGACAAACTGGCAATAATTGTGGCGGGAGGAAGCGGCCAACGCATGGGCTCCGCCATACCGAAACAATTCCTGCCCCTTGGCGGCCGCCCCGTCCTGATGCGCACAATCGACACCTTCCTCCAGATTGGAGGAATGAGGGTGGCCCTGGTCCTGCCGCAAGCCCAAAGGGAGGCGTGGGACGAACTGTGCGCGCGCCACTCCTACACCCCCGACATCGACATCGCCGACGGCGGCCAGACACGCTTCCACAGCGTCAAGAACGGCCTCGCCCTATGGCGCGGCGAGAGCCTCATCGGCATCCATGACGGCGTCCGCCCCCTCGTGAGCCAAGAGACCATCGCGCGGTGCTACGCCCAGGCCGCCGAACATGGCACCGCAATCCCGGCCCTCGAGTCGGTCGAGTCCGTTCGCCTCGCCGCGCCCGACGGCACCAACAGAGCCATAGACCGCCGGCAAGTCATGCTCATCCAGACGCCGCAAGTCTTCCGAGCCGAAATCCTCATCGCCGCCTACAGACAACCCTACACGCCCCTCTTCACCGACGACGCCAGCGTAGTCGAGGCGGCAGGCACCCCCATCCACCTCGCCCAAGGGCAGCACGGCAACATCAAACTCACCACCCCCGACGACATGAGGGCCGCCGAAGCCATGCTGTAACTAAACCGTAACGAGGCTTGCCTTTGCGGCAAAAAACATTAACTTTGCCCAAAAGTGCGGCAAATACGTATCAACCGCGACAAAAACTCCCAACACTATCCTGACGAATGCGGACAGCGGAACCCCGCACCACCCCGACCGCGCCACGACGCGCCACAAACTTGCCACGGCAAACGTAATCAACCCACACAACCATAGGCGCGAACAAGACACAATGATTACCGACAACCATAAGACGGCCATCTGGACCGCCCAAAGAGAAATCTCGTACGACGAGCTACTCCGCAGAACAAGCCACTTCGCGACACTCTGCCCCATAAGCCGGAAAGGCAAAGCGATAATCTTCTCCGAAAACAGGCCCGCCTTCGTCTACGCCCTCTTCTCAACATGGCAAAACGGGGCGACGGCCGTACCCGTCGACTGCACATCCTCGGCAGCCGACCTGGCCTACGTCCTCAACGACTGCCAACCCGAAGCCATATGGGCGACGCCCAAGACCGAAGCCACGGTGCGCGAGGCCATAGACCGCGCCAAAGGCAACCAGAGGGTCGTCATCATGACCGAGGAGATGGAGGACCAGCCCGTCGCCGACGCCCCCGCGCAAATAGCATACGCCCCGCAAGACACCGCCCTCATCATCTACACCAGCGGCACCACTGGCGACCCCAAAGGCGTAATGCTCTCATTCGAAAACATCTACGTCAACATCGAGTCCGTAAGCCCACCCAAGGGCGTGCCCATCTTCACCAGCGACATCCGCACGATGGTGCTCCTGCCGTGCCACCACGTCCTGCCCCTCGTCGGCAGCATCGTCGCGCCGCTCGTCACGGGCGGCTCCATGGCCTTCTGCCCCGGCATGAGCGCCCCCGAGCTCATGTCGACACTCGCCAACGGCGGAGTCGGCATGATAATCGGCGTGCCGCGACTCTACGCCATGCTCGCCAAAGGCATACGCTCCAAAATCGACGCCAACGCCGTCACCCGCCTCCTCTACAACATGTGCCAGAAAGCGGGCAGCCGGACGCTCTCGCGCCTTATATTCAGCTCCATACGCAAGAAGATGGGCGGCAAGATAAAATACTTCGTCTGCGGCGGCGCCGCCCTCGACCCCAACGTAGCCCAGACGATGAAAACCCTCGGCCTCGACGTCCTCGAGGGCTACGGAATGACCGAGTGCGCCCCCATGATCGCCTTCACCCGCCCCGACGACATAACGCCAGGCGCGTCAGGGCAACCCGTGCCGGGATGCGAAGTCGACATCCGCGACGGAGAGGTCTGCGCGCGCGGCAAAAACGTCATGCAGGGCTACTACAACCGCCCCGGTGAGACAGCCGACGTCATCCGCGACGGATGGCTCTACACGGGCGACCTCGGCTACATCGACACCAAAGGCCGAGTAGTAATAACAGGCCGGCGCAAGGAGATAATCGTCCTCTCCAACGGCAAGAACGTCAACCCCGTCGACATCGAGCAACACCTCGAGAGCTACGCCGCCTTCGTCAAGGAGGCCGCCGTCACAGAGAAAGACGACGCCCTCGTGGCAATAATCGTACCCGCCCCGTCGCTCGCCAACCTCTCCGACTCCCAAATCGAGGACAAGCTCAAATGGGAAGTCGTCGACAAATACAACGCCGAAGCCGCGGCCTACAAGAAGATATTCAACCTCCGCGTCTACCGCGGCGACCTGCCGCGCACCAAACTCGACAAGCTACAACGCTACAAGCTCAAAGCCCTCATCGCCGAGGGGCAGGACGACAGCCCCGAAATCGTGGAGGAAGCGCAAAGCGACGAGTACAAGATCATCAAACGCTACATCGAGTCCGAGAAATCGTGCAAAGTCCGCCCCACCGACCACATTGAGCTGGACCTCGCCTTCGACTCGCTCGACAAGGTGGGCCTCCAAGTGTTCGTCAACTCGAGCTTCGGCCTCAACGTCTCGACCGACGAGCTCTGCCAATTTCGCAGCGTTGCGGACATGGCGGACTTCGTGGCCGAGAGCAAGACCAAGATGCAAGTTGAGAAAATCGACTGGAAGAAAATACTGCGCGAGCACACGACGCTCAAACTACCGCAGACATGGTTCACGGGCCGCCTCTTCATAGCCCTCTCGCAACCGTTCTTCCGGCTCTACTTCAAGCTCACCGGCAAAGGCGCCGACCGAATCCCCGACGGCCCCGTCATCATAGCCCCCAACCACCAGAGCTTCCTCGACGGCCTCTTCGTCATGTCGTTCATGAAGTTCCGCGACATCAAGAACACCTACTTCTACGCCAAGGAGAACCACATACGCCAGCCCTTCGTCAAGTTCATGGCCGCCACACACAACGTC
>JAFPDB010000034.1 GCA_017390085.1 Bacteroidales bacterium
ATTGCGACATGTGGTCGAGGTCCCTGGCGCCGCCCCAGTTTTCGCCTGAGTCTTTAGAGCCGGAGGCTTTGCCGTACCAGTTGGGGTCGGAGCATTGGTTTTTGTCGTTCATCTCGTCGTTGGAGCAGATGTGGGTGACGTCGAGTTGGAAAGAGCCGTAATTGCCGAAGTCGTCCTTGGTGAAGTTGCCCCATCCAGTGTCGCCCGAGCGGTGGTTGATGACGATGTCGGCAATGACCTTCACTCCGCCGTCGTGGAGCTTGGCAATGAGCGCCTTGAGGTTGCCGGCCGTCCCCCAGCAGCTGTTCTTGTCGTTCCATTGGCGGGGGTGGTAGCCGACGTTGTTGCCGCCGACGGTGTTGCCGCCTTCGGCACTGGCGGAGGGGGGAAGCCAGATGCAGGTGAAGGATTTGGCGATGTCGTCGGCGTAGTTGGATGCGAGCTTCAGCCAGCTCGTCTCTTTCTGGCTGTCCCAATAGAAGCCCTGCAACATGACGTCCTCGCGTGCGCCGTCGGCGTATTGCGTGGCGGAGTTCTGGTTGAGGGTCAGTGTTATGCTCTGGGAAGAGGAGACGATTGTGACGACGGCCGTACGGGGCTGCTCGCCTTCGTTGGCGGAGAAAGTGAAGACGATGGTGGCTTTGCCGGCCGCGCCGCTGAGGTTGTCGGCCGTGAGCCATTCGGAGCCCTCGGAGAGGGTCGCGGTCCAATCGGCGGGGGCGGTGAACTGGTAGGTGTAGGTGGTCGTGGTGCTGCTGACCGCCTGTTGCTCCTCGACGATGGAGGTTGGGCCGTCGACATTGGCCTTGTCGTCGCCGCCTTCGTCGGAGCAGCCGACCGTGAGCACAGGCGTGAATGTGAGGAGGAACGGAAGGATTAGCCATGCGGCAATCGCTGTCCGGAGGTAAGGCATTTTCATGTGTTGCAAGGGGCTGAATTATTGGGGTGAAACAAGTTCCGAAAAAGCCGCCTGAGCCACTAAGCGTAGTCTCAGGCGGCCATTTAGGATTGGCTAATTGTTCTTACGAAAGAATCGGAAGATTAGTTCTTGGTGACAGTTGCAGTCATCTTGCCGCCTTCGGTGGTGATGAGAGGCGTGAGGACGATGGTGTAGTTGCCAGCCTCTGCGATGGCGATGTTGGAGCCATTTTGGCTGAGGTCGTCGAGCGAGCCGCCGAGGTTGATGTCCCAACCGTCGTTTGCGCGGAATTTGAACTCGCCGGCGCCGAGGTCGCCGGTCCAAGTGTAAGTGTTCGTAGCCTCGTCATACTCCATGTCCGTATCACTGTCCCAACCGCCTGGTGTGGCGGGGCCGATAAGTCCGAAGGACGAGATGAGAGTGGCGTTGAGGACGCCTTCGGCTACGTTGACGTCGAGCCAATAGATGCCAGCGGCCGCGGTGCATTTGATGTTGCCACCTTCGCCAGGTTTGGAATTCTCAAAGCCTTCGGCATACGTGGTGAAGCTGTCGCCATTGTACTCGCCACCATTCCAGTTGCGCTCCTTGGTGAACTTGAACTCACCGTCGATGATGGCGTAGCCGGTGTAATGGCCGTCGTTCTTGGGGGAGTGGAGAGCGGGGGCGGAATCGGGCTTCCAGCCTTGGCCGTTGCCGGGGACATAGATCCACTCGGTGTAGGAGATAGGCTCAATGGTCATGGTGTATTCCATCATGTTGAGCGTAATCTTGTAGGAGAGGGCCTCGTCGGTTGCAGGGCGCTTGATGGCGTTAGCCCCTTCGTTGACGAGGGAGATTTCGAGGTTCTCGTCGCCATCTACGGTGCTGCCGAGGAGTTTGCCATCCCAGAAATTTTCGAGGTTGTAGGCCGACTCGGGCGCAATCTTGAACCAATTGTCTGTACGGACAGACTCTCCCGTCTCCTTGTCCTCCTCAAAATACGCGGGGATGGTGCAGGTGAAGATTGGGTCGTCATAGACGCTGATGCTCTCGTCGGCGCGGGTGAACTTGTAGGTCTTGTCGGTTGTCGACCAGCCATTCAGAGCACCGCAATAATAGTAGGCCTCCTCAATCTCTGGAGCCGTGAGAGTAGCCTTGATGGTGATGTTGGCCGTGGAGCGGGCCACAGAACCAGTGGTGAAGTAGGTGTAGGCCACGACAGTGGCGGCGAGGTCGCGCTGTACGGGAGCTTTGCCGTAGTCGGCCTCGATGGCTGCCTGGAGAACCTCGACAGGGATTTTGCCGTCGGGGGCGTCGAGTTCCTCAGCTGAATTGCCGAGGATGACCTTATAGGCGGTTGTCTTGACGCTGTCGGCTTTCGCGTCGACGGCAACAGAGTGTGTGAAGATCGTTACGACCGTGTCGTTCTCGGTGAAGCTCTTGAAGTTGATAGCCTCGACCTCCTTTGCGGAGAAGGAGACACCTGTGAGCTGGTCCTCGGCGATATTTGCGTTGTGCTGGGGTGCGCTCCAATCGTCGTAGCTCTCGTCGTCGACGCAGGCCGTGAAGGCGAGCATCGAGAGCGCAAGCGCGGAATATAGTGGTTTCATGAGAATACTCTTAAAAAAGTTTTTCTGTTTGATGAGGTAAGAAGCGTCGCCGCACGCGGGGCTTGCTCGTTTTCCGCCGAGGGCGGCGACGCTTGTGTTCCGTCTTTTCTTTTCGGTTTTTTCTTACTTGCTCGTGAAGGCGTAGGAGCCGTCGACGTCGTTGAATGTGACAATCCAAGAGCCTTCGGGAACCAAGATGTTGCCGCCGCCATTGACACCTACACCGTAGGGGAATGTGTTGCCGCCCCAGTTGGTATCCCAGCTTCCTGCAATCTTGAATTTCAGTTCGACAGTGCCGTCAGACTCGATCTCGGAGCTCCAGAGGTGGTTCTCGACACCTTCGACGGTGCTGAAGGCTGTCATCGGGGTGTCTGTCCAGTCGTTGAACGAGCCAGCCATGCAGATGGAGTCGTACTTCTTAGTTGCTTCGATAGGCTCGATTGTGAGAGCGTCGGAAGTCGTGAGAGCCGTGTTGAGAGTGACCTTGTAGAATCCATTGGCGGGAACAGTGATATTGCCCGAGCCGCCATCTTGGAAGACGTAGGTGCCGTCGTTCGCGCCCCATTGGTCTGTCCAGTCGCCGCGTACGCGGATGATCTTGAAGCCGTCGACAGTCAGGTAGCCGTTGAAGACCAGGACACCCTTGCCGGTGTTCTTGTCGTATTCGCCGTCGGCCGTGATGGACATAGTGAAGTTGGACGTTCCGAGACCCTCGGTGGTGTTGGTCCATTTGCCGTCGCCGATGCATGCGCCAATGAGATACCACATTTCGGGATCGGCATCCTTGAGGGCGATGTAGTAGGGGTGAACGGTCAACTTGTGGAATTGGGAACTGATTACGAGGTCGGAGCAGAAGTCAGCTTGCGCTGTTGATGAGGTGGTGTTGGGGTTGGCCGTCACGCGGATGTAGATATCCTGTTTCTCAGGGACATCACCTTCGCTCTCCCAGCCACTTAGGGCCACAATGGCGCGGTCGATGTCTTTTCCTGCGACCTTGCATGCAC
>JAFPDB010000035.1 GCA_017390085.1 Bacteroidales bacterium
AGAGGTTCCTGGAGAACAAGATACGCAAGGAGTGGGACTTCTGCGGCGTGCCGATGACAATCGTGATGCGAAAGAAATAGGTTTCGGAAAACAGAACTACAGGTGTCCACGCTACGAGACATAGCCCTCGGGCTCATAAGGAAACCGCGCATCGAGCGCGAGGCGGCGTTGGCCGTGGACGTGATATTGAGCTTGACGCTGGCCACTTTTCCCGGGATGCTCGGGAAAGTGGCCGGCGTCTCTTACTTCCTGCTGCGCGACGTCTTGGGCGGGGGTATGGGCAAACGGCTCTACGGCCTCGTCGTGAAGAGGGCGGCCGACGGCAGGCGCGCCGGTTGGCAGACGTCGTTGGTGAGGAACATTCTCTTGCTGCTGCCGGTTTTCAACATAGTGGATGTCGTGAGGTTCGTCGTCAAGGGGCGACGTCTCACCGACGAGTGGCTTGGCACCGAGATTGGCCATGCCGATGAGCAGGCTCGCGAAGAGGGGCGCGAAGAGTAGAAAAAAGTCCCCGACGTGGGGCAAAAGTGGCTTTGTCCACTCAAAGGGCAATTCCGTCCACCTCATAAGGTGGCTTTTTCACCAAATTCGTATTTAGAAATATTAACCAATCCGGGGAGGGGCATAGGAAGAGGCTCATGCCCGCCCGGAGCGCATACGCCATGCGTGGTTTCTAAGTCAACCTGTTTTTTCGGAATAAGCTACTGAACGATGATGCTAAGCAAGAAAACCATACCTATTATCGCCCTCGCCGCGCTGACGGCCTCATGCGCAGTCTCCTCGCCGCAAGACGACTCCACCGCCCAACCCGACACCACCGCCTCGGCCGCCGACACGCTGCGTCCGCGCCCCAAATTCGACCCCGAACACCCGTGGGCGCACGACCCCGTCGTGGCCGTTGAGGGCGACACCGTCTACGCCTTCACCACGGGTCACGGCATACACCAGCTGCGCTCCGTCGACATGAAGACCTGGGAGTTCGACGGCCAATGCCTTGAGGCGTTGCCGCAATGGGTCGTCGAGCGGAACCCCGAGGCTACGATGCACCTGTGGGCGCCCGACATCATCTTCGCCGGCGGCGAGTGGCACCTCTTCTACTGCTCATCGGTCTTCGCCACGAACAAATCGGTCATCGGCCACCTCACGAATAAGACCCTCAACCGCCGCAGCCCCGCCTACAAGTGGCAAGACCGCGGGCTCGTCCTCCAGTCGGTCCCCGACCGCGACAACTGGAACGCAATAGACCCCAACATAGCCATTTGCGCCGACGGCTCGGCATGGATGGACTTCGGCTCTTTCTGGGGAGGCATTAAGATGGTGAGGCTGAGCGACGACCTCAGCCGCATCGCCGAGCCGCAAGAGTGGCACACTCTCTCCTCGCGCCCCGCCCTGCTCAACGCCAAGGACACGGCCGAAAAGCCAGGCGAGGGGGCAGTCGAGGCCCCGTTCATCTTCAAGCACGACGGCTGGTTCTACCTCTTCGTCTCGTTCGACTACTGCTGCCGAGGCGAGAATAGCACCTATCACGTCGTGTGCGGCCGAAGCCGCGACATACGCGGCCCCTACGAGGACCGGGCCGGCGAACCGATGGAGCTTGGGGGCGGCACGAGAGTCGACCTGCCCGAGGCTGACAAGGCGCGCTACGTGGCCTATGGCCATTGCGCCGTCGCCACGCTGCGAGGCCAGGACTACATGGCACTGCACGCCTATCGCCGCGACGACGGGGTCTCTGAGCTCGTCTTGCGCAAGATAGCGTGGGACGACAGGGGCTGGCCGGTCTTAAAAGCCGCGGAATAAGAGCGAAAAAGTTGGTAGGAATCGCGGAGATTTAAAAAATGTTATTATATTTGTGATGCCAACCTGAGAGAAAAAGCCGCATCGGATTTTTGATCGTTAAACTCAACATATTAAAAATCCTACTGGGCGACGCTTAATCGTTATGAAGGCGGGCTCCGCCACCGAAAGGTGGTTTCGCCAATGAGTGCGACAGGGAGATTACTGAGTAGCGAGGCACCCAAATCCTATTTTTAGGAGTTTAAACATCCAATAAGGTGCGGCCCCTTATAAAAAGCCATTCCGTCAGAGATACGAAATCTGGCGGGATGACTCTTTTTTTGTTGCGCCGGCCCTATTCAAACGTCAGGACGAACGTGGTCTTGAAGCGGGAGCCGGCGTCGCGGCGGAGGGCGAGGTTGCCGTGCGAGAGGCGCATTATTTGCCGCGAGACGCTCAGCCCGATGCCGCTGCCCTCGGCTTTTGTCGTGAAGAACGGCACGAAAATCTGCCCCGCCACGTCGTCGGGGATGGCGGGGCCGTCGTTGGAAATCTCGATCGTGGCCACGTCGCCGTCGGAGAAGCCTTTCACCATGATTTGCGAGCCTACGCCAGATTGGGTCATGGCCTGGCGCGCGTTCTTGACGATGTTGACCACCACTTGGCGCACGAGCGAGGGGTCTGCATATATCATCAGGTCGTCGGGCCGAATGTCGGTGCTGAAAGATATGCCGCCGCCCTCGGCGGCGAAGAGGCTCCCGACTTCGGCCGCGAGGTCGGCAACCGCTATGAGCCGCGGGACAGGCGTGGGCAGAGACGTGAAGCGGCGGAACGACTCGACGAAGCGCACCAGCCCCTCCGACGTGTCGCGGATCACGCGCAACCCGTCGCGCACCGTCTCGCAGTCGGCCTGCCCCTCTTCGCAAGCGGCGAGCGTGACCCGCGAGAGCGAGACCATCGGGGCCATGGAGTTCATGATTTCGTGAGTCAGGACGCGGGTGAGCCGCGTCCACGAGTCGAGCTCTTGGGCGTCGAGCGAGGAGCGTATGTCGTCGAGGGCGAAGACCCTCACCCTCTTGCCGTCGCGAAGTGCCGACGAGGCCCTGATGAGCAGCTGCGCCTCCTGCCCATGGCGGCTCAGGCTGACGTGGCTGCTCTCGCCGTCGGCCATCCGCATGAGTTGAGCTTCAAGTCCCGGCAAGACGCTGTCGAGCTGGCGGGCGTGGGTCAGGACTCCGAGGCCGAGCGTTTTGAGGGCCTCGGTGTTGACTTGCCGCACGAAGCCGTCGTCCGACACGGCCACGATGCCTGTCCGGACGACGTTGAGGACCGTGGTGTGGTAATCCTCCTTTTGGGCGACGGCCATCTTCTCTTCCCGCATGATGTCGGAGAGCCTGCCCAGCGCGTCGTTGAACGCTTTCTCGTCGCCCATGGCCCATCGGCCTCCGAAACGCATGGTGTAGTCGCTGTTGCCAATGGCCTCGATCATGAGGTTGAGCTTCCTGGTCATGCGCCGCTCGACGCGCCCCACGCACCACAATCCCCACAGGGCGGCGGCCCCCGACGCGGCGCATAGTCCCGTCAGCCCGTTGAGGTGCGAGAGCGTCACGCCGGCGCTGCCCGCGGCGATGAGAATCGCGCCGGCCAGGGGGCGTCGCGTCAGTGAGCGGAGTAGGCTATATGCCATATCGTTTCATTTTGTTGTAGAGTGTCTGACGCGAGATTCCGAGCGTCTGGGCCACGAGGCTCATGTTGGCCCCGGCGGCGTCGATGGCCCTGCGTATGGCGTCGGCTTCCATCTCGTCGAGGGTGGTCAGCTGTGGGGTGCGGGTCGCTGTCGTGGTCGACGTCTTGGGCGGCGCGAGGGCGAGGTGCTCGTCGCCTATGGCGTCGCCGTCGGTCATGATGACGGCCTTCTCCATGGCGTGTTCGAGCTCGCGGACGTTGCCCGGCCATGTGTACGTCGTCAGGGCCTTCTGGGCGGCCGGGGTCAGCCTGAGGGGACCTCGGCCGTAGCGTGAGGCGAGGCGGCGGACGAAGGTCTCGGCCAGTGGGACTATGTCCTCGCTCCTTTCGCGGAGTGGGGGTATCTCGAGATGAATCGTGTTGACGCGGTAGAGCAGGTCCTCGCGGAAATGCCCGTCGGCCACCATCTGCCATAGGTCGCGGTTGGTGGCGCAAATGAGGCGGATGTCCACGTCGATGGGCTTGTTCGTGCCCAGGCGCGTCACCTGCCTGCGTTGCAGCGCAGTCAGGAGCTTGGCTTGCAGGGGCAAGGTCAGGTTGCCCACCTCGTCGAGGAAGAGCGTCGCCCCGTTGGCGGCCTCGAATCGCCCCTCGCGGTCGCTGTCCGCCCCCGTGAAAGCCCCCTTGGCGTGGCCGAAAAGCTCGCTCTCGAAGAGTGTCTCGCTCACGGCTCCGAGGTCCACGCTTACGAGCGGCTTGTCGGAGCGGAGCGATAGGGAGTGGATGTGGCGCGCAAGGACGTCTTTGCCCGTCCCGTTCTCGCCGGTTATGAGGACGTTGGCGTCGGTCCTGGCCACGCGCTCTGCCGCTTTGAGCAGTGCTGCCATGGCCGGGCCCGCGCCCCAGAAGGTCCCCGCGGCTGGCTTAGGCGCTCCTTTGTCCGCGGTGCTCTTGCGCCCCTCGGTGAGCGCCTCCACGAGGCGGTCGTTGTCCCACGGCTTGACCACGAAGTCGGCGGCCCCGTCTTTTAGCCCCCTCACTGCGAGGTCCACGTCGGCGTAGGCCGTGAAGAGGACGATGCGCGCGGCTGGCCATCGGTCGCGGAAAGAGCGTAGCCAGAAGAGTCCCTCGTTGCCGTTGTTGACGC
>JAFPDB010000036.1 GCA_017390085.1 Bacteroidales bacterium
GCCCCGAAAGGCGTGTGAATGTCGAATACGTAGCGCGACTCGACGAGGCGTATGTCGCTGGCGTAGAAATCGGCCAATGGGTCGAGCATGGCGTAGGTGAAGAGCTTGACCACTTCGGCCACGTCTTCGCGCCCGACGGGGAGCCCCTTCTTGACGATGAGCGAGCCTCCGGGCCGCACTCTCGCGGCGAAGTCGAGGAAAGCCTTTATGACCTCGGCGTGCGTTCCGTAGATGTCGAGGTGGTCGGCATCCATGGCGGTTATGACGGCGGCCTGTGGCTGGAGCTGGAGGAAAGAGCGGTCGAACTCGTCGGCCTCTGTGACGACGGCCTCGGAATTGGTATCGGCCCAATAGTTGGTGTCGTAGTTGACGGATATTCCGCCAAGGAAGGCAGAGCATCCTACGTCGGAATGGCGCAGGATGTGGGCGGCGAGCGTCGACGTGGTGGTCTTGCCGTGTGTTCCGGCGACGCAATAGGTCTTGAAAGTGCGAGTCAGCTCTCCGAGGGCGACGGCCCTCTTGACGATTTGGAAACCGGCATTGCGGAAGAAAGCCCAGATGGCGCTATCGGGCGGGATGGCTGGCGTAAGGACGACGAGCGTCGCTGCGGGGTTGCGGAACTGTTGGGGTATGGTGTCGGGGTCGTCGGCATAGGAGACGGAGACTCCTTCGGCCTCGAGGGCCCGAGTGATATCGGAGGGCGTCCGGTCGTAGCCTGCCACCTTGACGTTGAGGAGGTTGAAATGGCGTGCGATGGCGCTCATGCCGATTCCTCCTATCCCGATGAAGTAAACAGATTTGTTCTTAAAGTCTTCCATGATCGTCAGGTGGGAGAATTAACGTCGCGAGGCAAGTGCGATGACCTCGCGTGCGATGTCGTCGGCGGCGTTGGGCCGCGCGAAAGTGGTGATGTTGTCGCCGAGAGCAGATAGCCTTTTGGCGTTGGCAAGTGCCTCTTGCGCCACCTTGATGAGGGTGTCGGTCTTGGTGTCGGGAATCATGATGGCGGCTCCCTGATTCTCGAGGGCGAGCGCGTTTTTGGTCTGGTGGTCCTCACTCACGTTGGGCGAGGGGACGAGTATGGCGGGCTTGCCGAGAAGCGCGAGCTCAGAGATGCTGCTGGCCCCGGCTCTCGAGACGACGATGTCGGCAACGGCGTAGGCCATATCCATCTCTCGGATGAAGGCCATGGCCTTGACATCGGGAAGCCGCTCATGCTCGAGCGAGGCTTTGATGGCCTCGTAGTAGAGGCCTCCGGTCTGCCAGAGGAGTTGGGTCTTGCCGTCGAGGTCGGCGAGCGTGCGTCGGACACCGTTGTTGATTGAGCGGGCTCCGAGGCTGCCCCCGATGACGAGGATGACGGGGCGAGTCGGGTCGAGGCCAAACTTGGCGGCAGCCGCCTCGCGCGAGACGTTGGAGAGGAGCGTCTGCCTGACGGGGTTGCCCGTGAGGATAATCTTCTCCTTGGGGAAGAAGCGTTCCATATTGGGATAGGCCACACAAATCTTATTGACCTTCTGGGCGAGAATTCGGTTGGTGACGCCGGGGAAAGAGTTCTGCTCCTGGACGAGGCAAGGGACGCCTTTGCGCGCGGCGAGGTAGACGATGGGGCCGCTGGCGTAGCCTCCCACACCGACAGCCACGTCGGGTTTGAAGCGTCGGACGATGGCCGCAGCCTTGTAGAGGCTATTGATGAGCTTGAAGGGGAAGAGCAGATTACGCCCTATGTTTCGGAGCGTGAGCTGTCGTTGGAAGCCGGCCACGGGCAAGCCGACAATCTGGTAGCCCGCGTCGGGGACCTTCTCCATCTCCATTTTGCCTTGCGCCCCGACGAAGAGAATCTCGGCGTCGGGAATGGCCTTGCGAACGGCATTGGCGATTGAAATGGCAGGGAAGATGTGGCCGCCTGTCCCGCCACCGCTTATGATGAGTTTCATAGTTTCGTGAGTTTGAAGAGGTTATTCAGATACTGGCTGTTGTTGTAGAGATTCATGTGAAGACTTCATGTGGATGCTGACGGAGAGCATCATGCCGTAGGCCCATCCCATGACGAAGTTTGACGACCCGCCCATGCTGACGAGCGGTAGCGTCTGGCCCGTGACGGGAATGAGCGACACGCCTACCGCCATATTGATGATGGCCTGAAGCGTGAAGAGGAGCGCCAACCCGTAGATCAGGAACACCCTGAAAGTCACTTGACATTTTCGGGCGATGACGATGGAACGCGCGAAAATGACCAGATAGGCCATCAGAACGGGTATGCACCCGAAAATTATTCCTCCCTCCTCGACAATGATGGCGAAGATGAAATCGCTGAACGCCATGGGGAGGAAGTTTTTGAGATAGCTATTGCCGGGGCCCTTGCCTGTCACGCCGCCCGTCGCCACAGCGGCCTTGGCCTGCTCGGCCTGGTAATTGCCGGCGGCGGACTCCGCCTCGTCGTCGCCAACGAAACGCTCGATGCGCGCCTTCCATGTGTTGGCTCGGCTGAAGACGCCACTAATGCTCGAGAGCTGGGGCGCAAAGGCTATGACGATGGCCAGCAGCGCGCCGACGACGACGGCCGTTCCGCCGAGGTAGAGTAGCGGGACACGCGCCACGGCCATGACAATCCAGACGGAGACGACAATGAGCACACATGTCGAAAGGTTCTCGAAGACGATCAGAAGGCAAACGGCCCCGGTCGCGGCCAGGATGTACCAGAATGCCTTTCGGAGGTTATCCTGGCTCGTGGCCAACTGACGCGCGACGAAGACCATCAGCGCGACCTTAGATATTTCGGACGGTTGGAACGAGATGCCGCCGACGGAGAGCCAACGCGAAGCCCCGTTGATGCTTGTCCCGGCCACGAGGGTCAGGAACTGCAAGCCGAGGGCGAGGAAAAGCAGCGGCCAAGCGAGCCCCATCCACACTCCGGGCTTGATGCGCGACGTGCAGACGAGAATTACGAAACCGCCGATCAGCATGGCGCAATGGCGCATGATCACCCCCGCCGTGTCGCCGCCACTGCGCTGGTAAGCGAGGACGCTTGCGGAGCTGTAGACGGCCATTACGGACAAGACCATGAGGAAGACGATGGCGGCCACCATATAGATGTCGCCCTTTAGAATCCTCTTGAGTATTTGCGCGAGCTGGTTCAAGGTCTGTGAAATCTAACTATTTGAGGTTGAGGACTTCCTGACGGAAGAGGTCGCCACGGTTCTCGTAGCTCGTGAAGAGGTCGAAACTGGCGCAGCAGGGGGAGAGGAGGACGACGTCGCCTGGGGCGGCCAGCTCACGGCACGCGGCGACGCAGTCGCCGATGGAATGCGTGTCGACAATGGTCGGGACGACGCCCGTGAAATTGTCGAGCAGCTTCTTGTTGTCCTTTCCGAGGCAGACGAGGGCCTTGACCTTGTCGCGGCAGAGGTCGAAAAGCACGGAATAGTCGTTGCCTTTGTCCTTGCCACCGGCAATCCAGACGACGGGCTTGACCTGCGCATCGAGGGCGAACCACGCGGCGTCGACATTTGTGGCCTTTGAGTCGTTGACGTAGTCGACCCCGTCGAGCGTTCGGACGGGCTCGAGGCGGTGCGGCGCATTGCGGAAAGTGCTCAGCCCTTTGGACAAGGCCTCGGGCGAGACGCCGGCGAGGAGGGCTGCCGTCATGGCCATCATGGAGTTGTAGACATTGTGGAGGCCCTTGATTGGGAGGCTGTCGATGTCGAAAGAGAGATGGTCTTTTCCGTTGTCGATAAGAATCTGGCCGTCGGAAGCCCTTACGCAATCGGAGCGCCGGATTGTAGAGACAGGGAGACACTGCGCCTTGGGGGAGTTGAAATAGGCGAGCGTTCCTTTGTCGTCGGCGTTGTAGATGAAGTGTTGGTCGGGACCCATGTTTTGGGTTATTCGGTATTTGGAGCGCGCGTAATTGCCGAAATCATGGTCGTAGCGGTCGAGGTGGTCGGGCGTGATGTTGCAGAGGATGGCGATGTCGCATCGGAAATCGAACATGCCGTCGAGCTGGAAACTGCTCAGCTCGATGACGTACCACTGCGGCTCTCCCCCACGCGCCACTTGTCGGGCGAGGCTGAAGCCGACGTTGCCGGCGAGCGAGGCGTTGATTCCCGCGGACGTGAGGAGATGGTGTGTCAGGAGCGTCGTCGTGGTCTTGCCGTTGGCTCCCGTTATGCCGATGAACTTGGCGCGGCTGTATCGGCCGGCGAACTCGATCTCGGATATGACGGGTACGCCGTTTTGGCGCAGCTTTACGACGAGTGGCGCGGTCTCGGGGATTCCAGGGCTCTTGACGACGAGCGACGCGCGGAGGATTCGTTCTGCGGAGTGGGCTCCTTGCTCAAACTCAATGCCTTCGGCATTTAGCTCGTCGAGATACTTCTGCTTGATGGCTCCGGAGTCCGAGACGAGGACCTCGAAGCCCTTCACCTTACCGAGGATAGCGGCTCCAACACCGCTCTCGCCACCGCCAAGGACAACAAGTTTTTCCATAACTATCTGATTTTGAGCGTTACGACCGTGAGCAGGGCCAAGACGATGCAGACAAGCCAGAAGCGCGATACGATTTTTGGTTCGGGAATACCTTTCTTTTGGAAATGGTGGTGAAGAGGCGACATGAGGAAAATACGTCGTCCCTCGCCATATTTTTTCTTAGTGTATTTGAAATAGCTGACCTGCATGATTACGGAGAGATTCTCGACGAGGAAGATACCGCAAAGGACAGGCAGCAGGAGCTCGACATGGATAAGGATTGCGAAAACCGCGATTATTCCTCCAATCATGAGTGAGCCGGTATCGCCCATGAAGACTTGGGCGGGGTAGGCATTATACCACAGGAAGCCGATCGTGGCCCCGACGAAGGCCGCCATGAAGACGACCAGTTCGGCGGAATTGGGAATGAACATGATGTTGAGATACCCCGCGAAGAAATAGTGGCTTGAGACGTAGGCCAAGACCATGAGCGCGGCTCCGATGATGGATGACGTTCCGGCCGCCAGCCCGTCGAGACCGTCGGTGAGGTTGGCGCCGTTGCTCACGGCCGTTATGATGAAGATGACCACGATGGCGAAAACCGCCCACCCTACGATATTTTGGTAGTCGCCGGCCCAGAAGGCGAGGCTGCGGTAGTCGAACTGGTGGCTCTTGACGAAGGGAATCGTTGTGATGGGAGCCTTGGTGATATGCTTATCCGTCTGGACAATCTGCTCGTCGAACTGCTCGGTCAGGATTGAGGTGTCGATTTTTGGCGCGTTGCCGGTGCGGATTACCACGTCGTCGTTGAAGTAGAGCGTGGCGGCGACGATGACTCCGAGCCCGACTTGGCCGACAATCTTGGCTCGCCCCGGGATTCCCTCCTTATTTTTTCGGAAGACCTTGATGTAGTCGTCGATGAAGCCGATGCCTCCGAGCCAGACCGTCGTGACGAGCATGAGAATGACGTAGACGTTGTCGAGCCGGCAGAAGAGGAGCGAGGGGACGAGGATGGAGAGCATGATGATGATGCCGCCCATGGTTGGCGTTCCCTTCTTTTGGAGCTGCCCCTCGAGTCCGAGGTCGCGCACAATCTCTCCGATTTGCTGACGCTGAAGGGTGTCGATGATACGCCGGCCTATGATCGTGGCGAAGACGAGCGACACCACGAGTGCCGAGAGGGCTCGGAAAGAGATGTACTGGAAGAGGCCCGCGCCCGAGACACCTGCTTCGTTAAGTGCTTGAAAAAGAGAATAGAGCATCTTCGATTAGAGTTTTTGCAGCTCCTCAAGGTCGCTGAAATGGTGCTTGACGCCGTTGATTTCTTGATAGTCCTCGTGTCCTTTGCCGGCCACGAGGATTATGTCGCCCTTTTGGGCGATTTGCGCAGCTTTCTGGATGGCCTCCCTCCTGTCGGGGATGGTGAGTGTCTGCTCGAGCTGGTCGGGCGACAGCCCGGCCTTCATGTCGGCAAGGATGTCGAGGGGATCCTCGGTGCGCGGGTTGTCGCTCGTGAGGATGACCTTGTCGGCGTCCTTGACGGCCTCATGCGCCATCTCGGGTCGTTTCGTCTTGTCGCGATCGCCACCGCAGCCGACGAGGCAGATGATTTTTTGTCCCTCCTTGCGGACCTCGTGGAGCGTGGTGAGGACGTTCATGAGGGCGTCCGGTGTGTGGGCGTAGTCGACGATTGCCGTGGCTCCGGACTTCAGTTTGACGGTTTGGAATCGACCGTCGACGGGTTTTAGCGCGCTGAGCGCGACGAGCACGTCGTGCGGGGGGAAGCCGAGAAGGCAAGCGGCCGCGTAGATGGCGGTGAGGTTGTAGGCATTGAAACGCCCGACGAACTGCATGAAAGCGTCTTGGGCGTCGTCGAAACGTATGAGCATGCCGTCCATGGTATCCTCGACGACGCGTGAGCGGAAATCCGCCACGGTCTGGAGCGAGTATGTCTTTCGGTCGGCTGCTGTGTTTTGGAGCATACGCACCCCGTTCTTGTCGTCGACGTTGGTGAGGGCGAAAGCCCCTTTCTTAAGCCCGTCGAAGAAGCCTTTCTTGGCGGCGATGTAGTTTTGGAACGTCTTGTGGAAATCGAGGTGGTCGTGTGTGATGTTTGTGAAGATGGCCCCGTCGAAATCGAGTCCTTCGATACGCTTTTGTACGACGCTGTGTGAGCTGACCTCCATGAAGCAGTACTCGCACCCTTGGTCAACCATCCGCCTCATGGTCTTCTGGAGTGTTATGGCATCTGGCGTGGTCTGCATGGCCGTGGTCTTCTCGTCGGCGACGTAGTTGGCGACCGTGGAGAAGAGTCCCGACTTGTGTCCGAGAGCCGTCAGGAGTCGATAGAGGAGCGTCGCGATGGTGGTCTTGCCGTTGGTCCCCGTCACTCCGACGAGCTTGAGTTGGCGCGAAGGGTGGCCGTAGAAGGCGGAGGCCAAGAGTCCGAGGGCCTCGTGTGTGTCGGGGACGGTGACGACAGCGCAGTCGGCGGGCAGTGGCTCTGCGGGCTCGACCTCGCAGACGACAGCTCGGCATCCGGACAGGATGGCGTTGTGGATGTATTTGTGTCCATCGGTCTTCTCGCCTTTTTGTGCGACGAAGAGCGAACCCGCCTTTGCGGCCCTGCTGTCGAGTGTTATGGAGTCGACTTCTTGCTCCATTGGTCCTTTGGCGAGGCACTCGGCCAGCCGTGCGCCAGAGATGATATCTTTCAGCTTCATATTGATTATGAATGATGAGTATCGCGATGAGAATCAGTTTTCGAGCGTCAGGCTAATTGGGGTGCCGTGTCGGAACGAGGTACCTTGCTGTAAACTTTGGGACACGACACGCCCGACTCCTTCGATGCTGACCGTCAGCCCCATTTGCTCGAGGAGGCTTACGGCGTCGGCGGCGCCCATTCCGATGACGCTCGGGACGACCCCCTGGGTGAAGAAGCGCGGTCGGACGCTGACCCCGTTGTCGCCGGCCGTGGCGGAGACCCAATCGGAAGATGTCGACGAGACGGAGTTGGGGACCTTGAGGTCGGAGAGCGACTTGACGAGGTCTGGGGCCCATCCTCCCTTGCTGTATGGCATCTTGCCCGAGGATGGGACGCTGGGCTTGGCCTTGCCGGATCCCTTGCGGAACTCGGCAGCGTAGACTCGGTCGGCGATGGCCTTGACGACGTTGCCGGCGACGATGTTGCCGTAGTATACATTGTTGCTCGGGCCGTAGACCATGACGACGACCGAGTAGAGCGGGTTGTCGGCAGGGAAATAGCCGGCGAAAGAGGCGAGATAGCTATGCTCTCCGTCCTTTTTGTAGCCTCGCCCGTCGTGGGCGATTTGGGCGGTGCCGGTCTTGCCCGCGATTTGGTATGGTGTGCCGCTGATGTTTTTTGCCGTCCCGTTTTCGACGACCCCGACGAGTGCCTTCTGGACTTGCCTTATGGTGGAAGTGCGGGCGATGGAATTGCGCATGACCTTGGGTTTCACCTCCGCCACCCGCTTGCCGTTCTCCATTTGGCACTCGACGAACATGGGCCTCATCATGGTGCCGTTGTTTGCGACGGCGTTGTAGAAGGTGAGGAGCTGAAGTGGCGTGAGTCGGACTTCGTAGCCGATGGACATCCATGGTAGGGTGGTTCCGCTCCAGGTGGGATCCGAAGGGGTCTTGATTTCGGAGCGTCGCTCGCCTTTGACGTCGAGCCCGAGGCTGTCGGCCAGGCCCATGTTCTTGAGGCAATCGGTGAATGCCTCTCGGTTTTTCTCGAAAGACTTCATGACGAGCCTCGACATCCCGATATTGCTGGAGAGCTCGAACGCCCTCTGGACGGTCACGTTGCCATGTCCTCCGGGCTTGGTGTCCCTCATCACGCGGTCGTAGATTCGGAACTCTCCGTCGTAGGTGTCGATGGTGTCGGAGAGGGAGACGTTGCCCTCCTCGATGCAGGCTATGAGGGAAGCGAGCTTGAAGGTGGAGCCGGGCTCGGCCAGCTCTCCGACAGCGTAGTTGTAGTGGTCCTCGGTGTAGGAGCCGTCGGCTTGCCTGTGGAGATTGACTATGGCCCTGACGGCTCCGGTCTTGACCTCCATGAGCATGGCCACTCCGTGGTCGGCGTTGTGGGTGCTGAGCTGGCGTATCATGGAGTTTTCCGCCACGTCTTGTATGTCTATGTCGATCGTGGTGAGGAGGCTTCGTCCGTCGACGGGTGGGGTGACCTCGCAAGAGATCCATTTGCCAGTCATCTTGAGCTTGTTGGCGACCCCGTCTTTGCCCCTCAACACCTTGTCGTAGGAATTCTCGAGTCCGACGAGGCCTCCTTTCTGCTTATCCTCGTAGAGCTTACCGATGGTTCGGGCGGCGAGGATGCCGAAGGGGAGTTTCCGCTCGTCGTTCTGCTCGACGAAGAAGCCGCCCTTGTTGCGCCCTCGGCAGAAGATGGAGAAGTCTTTGACGCGCCTATACTCGAGATGCGAGATTCTCCTGTTTCCGAGACGCAGGTATCGGCAGCCCCGCCGGCGCGCGGCCTCGATTTTGGCCCTGTAGTCCTCGGGTGAGAGGTCTTTGAAGAGGTTGGAGAGCTGTACGGAGAGTTTGGAGATTCCTGTGTTGAAGATGGAATCCTTCAGGCCGTCGGCGCAGGGGTCCATGACGATGCGGTAGCTTGGGACGGAGCAGGCGAGTTTGCGGCCATCGCGGGCGAGGATGTCTCCCCTGTCGGCCGGAATCGCCACCCGGCGTTGCGAGCTCTCTGATATTTTCTTCCGGTACTTGTCTCCCTCTGCGAACTGGAGGTATAGTGTTTGCGCGAGAATGGCAATGAAAGCCGCGGCCACGAGGAAAAACGTGACGGACATAAGCAGGAATGTGGACCTGGACCTATTGTCTTTGGGCTCTGCCATGGGTGTGTTTGGGAGCGTCGGCCTAAGGGTCGATTATTCGTGGCGGTTCTGTTAGTTCTCTGAGTTCGAGTCCTTCGACTTCGACACGTCGGAGGACCTCGCTTTGCTTGCTCATGTTCATGAGCTGGCTTTGCGTGGTGATGTGCTCGTAGCGCATCTCTTTGATTTCGGCATTGAGATCGTCGATTCGCCTGAGCTGTCTTTCGGTGTCGAGCCGGTTGGTGATGTATATGAAGATCAGCCCTCCGACGAAGAGGAGGAACTGCGGCGAGATGCCCTTGGGGAGCGAGACCCTGCCGTTAGTGAGGTTTTTGAGCCATGACCAGTTGTCTGGTTTGTTCTCCATGGGGCGTTATTTTTTTGTCGCCCACCTCATCTTGGCGGAGCGCGCCCTCGGGTTGCGCTCGACCTCATCGGGGGATGGGACTGTAGGTTTCCGTTGCGTGGTATGGAACGGGACGTCGACGGTGCCGAAGACGGCGTCTTGCTCGGCCTGCGCCTTTTGGGGGTCGCCACTTTTAATGATGTTCTTGACCATTCGGTCCTCGAGGCTATGGTAGGCTATCATGACCATGCGGCCTCCCGGGGCTATGCATCTGGCGCATCC
>JAFPDB010000037.1 GCA_017390085.1 Bacteroidales bacterium
AGACAAAGACCATGGCAAATTGACTATATTTGCACCTCAGTAAGAAATCCCTTATTAATGAAGAAAATCTCACTCAGCGTCTCTACCTGCGCCACTCTCATTCTCCCACTCATAGTTTTGTGCCTCACCGCCTGCGACAACGGCAAGGGCCACTCGTCCCTCAACGGCGTCATCCCGGGTGCCGAAGGCCAAAAAGTCTACATGGAGCCCGTGACCCTCTCAGCGCAACAAACAACCTGCGACTCCGCCACCGTCGAACCCGACGGCTCCTTCTCACTCCAAGGCCTGCTGCAAACCGAACCCACATTCTACAACGTGCGCCTCGCCGACGGCCGCTCATTCACCGTAATGCTCGACTCCGCCGAGGTCGTGTCGCTCAAAGCCGAGGCCGGCGCCAAGGCGCTGGTCGGCAACATCAAGTTCGACAACTCGCCGGCCAACGACGCCCTCCAGTCCGTCATGTCCAGAGCCTCGGCCATCCTCGCCAAGTACGAAGCCAACACCCTCACCACCGACGACGTCCGCGAATTCAAGGACCAGCTCTCCAGCCAAGTATTTGCCGACCCGCGCTCAATGGTGGGCTACTACATCGTTTTCCAAAAGGTTGGCGGCCATCCGCTTTTCGACGTCATGGACAAGCGCGACCACCAGCTCTACTCGGCCGTAGCCACCTCGCTCCAGCTCGCCTACCCCCACAGCCAGCAAGTCAAGTACCTTTGCGACTACGTCCTCGGCGCGCGAGCAGCCCGCAAGGCCAACGCCCGCCGCGACTCCCTCTTCCAGACGGCCGTAGAGCTCAACTCGCCCGACCTCAACCTCCCCGACAAGGAGGGCGACGACGTGGCCCTGACATCGCTCCGCGGCAAGACCGTACTCCTCTTCTTCTGGTCCGCCGCCAACAACGACGCCCGCAAAGCATACTCCCAACTCGCGTCAATCTACAAGAAATACGCCCCGCGGGGCCTCGAGATATACGCCGTCTCATTCGACACGAGCAAAGTCCTATGGCAAGCCGCTTCCAAAGACTCCCAATGGGTCGACGTCTGCGACCTCAAAGGCCCAGCATCGCCCGCCGCCGCCACCTACAACGTCGCCCAAATCCCCTCAAACTACATCCTCGCGCCCGACGGCAAGCTGATCGGCAAGAATCTCTTCGGCACGAGGCTCGACAACAAACTCGCCGAGATTCTCCGCTAACGGCAAGCCAAGCGGACCATCAGCATGACAAAGGTCTACTTCGCTTCCGACCTCCATCTGGGCGCGCCATACATTGCCGACCACCACGCCCACGAGCGGCGCATCGTCCGTTGGCTCGACTCCATCAAGCCCGACGCCTCGGCCCTATACATTCTCGGCGACATTTTCGACTACTGGTTCGAGTATAAGACCGTCGTCCCGCGCGGCTTCGTGCGCTTTCAGGCCAAGATCGCCGAACTCGTCGAGGCGGGCGTCCAAGTCCATTTCTTCACAGGGAATCACGACACCTGGATGTTCGACTACCTCCAGACGGAGCTGGGCGTCGTCGTCCACGACAAACCATTGAGGCTGACCATCGAAGGGCGCAACTTCTTCATCGGCCATGGCGACGACATAGGGTTCGACCGCGTCTACCACGCCATGATGTGGTGCTTCCGCAACCCATTCCTCCAAGCCTGCTACCGCTGGCTGCACCCCGACCTGGCCGGGCTGATAGCCTCGACGTGGAGCCGCAAGAGCCGCGCCTCGCACGACGCGCACGACGGCCGCAGGGCGGGCAAGCCCATCGACCTCGACAAAGAGTGGCAAGTCCTTTTCGCCCGCCGCCGGGCCGAGCAGGGAGACCCTGCCGACTTCTTCATCTTCGGCCACCGCCACGAGGTCATCGACACCGTGGTCTCGCCGCGCGGGCAAAGGCTCCTCGTCATTGGCGACTGGATACGCAACTTCACCTACGCCGTCTTCGACGGCGACGACGTCTGGATTAAACGGGATAGCACAGAAAACAATGGTTAGCGAATCGTCAAAGACCCTCGCCTGCGCCTCCTACATCACCCCCGTCGGGTGGATGGTGGCCTTGGCCGTCCGTCATATCACCGACGATTTCTCCCCTTTCACGACCTTCCACTTCCGCCAGTCTTTCGGGCTTAGCCTTATTGAGGTGTTCTGCTGGGCGGTCTTCTGCCACGCCCTCGACGCGTGGGTGATGTGGAACCTCACCAACGTCGCCATCATCGTCATGATCGCACTGGGCCTCAGGGGAGCTAACCGCGGCCTGATGCGCTACCAACCTTTCTTGGGCCGCTTCTTCGACAAGACGTTCACCTTCATCAACGACCAGCTTTAGCCCCTAAGCCTCGCCACGCCGCCTCAACTCGTTCTGGATCTCTTGCGCGCGCTCGTACTCCTCAGCCTTGACGGCTTGCTCGCGCAGCCTTAGCAGCTCTTCCTCGCCCATCTGGCTCATCTCGCGCGGCTTTCCATCCGTATCTTCGGCCAAACTCCGCAACAGGCCCTCCCTCGCGAAAATCGGCGCACGTCCTCTGACCGCCAACGCCACGGCGTCGCTTATCCGCGTGTCCAAGACGACCGGGACGCCTCCCGACTCGCGGCACAGGACAAGCTGCGTGACGAACCTCTCGCCCTCAACCCCCTCGACAATGACCCGGCTCACGGCGCAGCCCAACCGCTCGATAATCGTGGCCATGAGCTCATGCGTGAGCGGGTTTGGCAAGCTCACACCCTCCATGAAAAGGGCGATGGCGCGGGCCTCGGCCATCCCCACCTTCACCACGATCCGGCGGCTGCCGGCAATCTCCTGAAGGACAAGGGTGTATTGCCCCTCGGTGCGGCCCACGATTATGCCGGCCACGCGCATTGCCACGAGCGCATCTGATCCTTCTTCCATGTTCCCTTAACTCCTTTCTTGAAAGGTTAGCGCTTTTCATCCCTAATATAGCAAAAAAAATGCCAACTGGCCATAATATGCGTTTCTGCCCATACCCCACCCTCCCCAAATCATTCGACGCGGGTTAATATCTTGGACAAAAAAGAACCCCGCCCGGCAGGCCCTCTAAATCGAGATATTTAATTCTCATATCTTGAGATGGACACGCTTGAATCTCTGCCTGGGCCTATACCCATACCATGGCTCGTAGGAACTTGCTCCCGTTGGATGACACGCATACAGACCTAACGAGAAAAGCCGCTCCATCAGGACTGATGTCGCGGCTTCTATAATAGCGAAAACAAAAAATCCCCATCCCAAAATCAAAAAGTACAATATTCACCCGAGGGCGGACGTGGAGTCATCGGCTGAGCCGATGTTATGGGCGGTGGGCGATTCGTTGCGCGAGGCGATGAGGGCCTCAACCT
>JAFPDB010000038.1 GCA_017390085.1 Bacteroidales bacterium
GAGAACGGGTTGCGCGCCGACCTGGCACAAGCCCTGACGGACCTTCACCCGGGAGTCTTCCGTTTCCCCGGCGGATGCATTGTCGAGGGGACCGACCTCGAGACGCGCTACCAGTGGAAGAACAGCGTCGGCCTGGTCGAGAACCGCCCCTTGAACGAGAACCGATGGCACTACACGTTCCCACACCGCTTCTTCCCCGATTATTATCAAAGCTACGGATTGGGCTTCTACGAATACTTCCTCCTCTCGGAAGACATGGGCGCGGAGCCGCTCCCAATCCTTAGCGTCGGGTTGGCGTGCCAGTTCCAAAACGAAAACGAATCGGCCCACATAGCCGCCACGCGTGAAGCCCTCGACCCCTACATCCAAGATTGCCTCGACCTCATAGAGTTCGCCAATGGCGCGACGACGACCAAATGGGGCAAGCTGCGCGCGGAGATGGGCCATGCCGAGCCGTTCAACCTCAAATACATAGGCGTCGGCAACGAGCAGTGGGACGCTTTGTATCCTGAGCGTCTGAAGTTCTTCGTCGAGGCCATCCGCAAGGCTCATCCCGAGATTAAGATTGTCGGGTCCTCGGGCCCAGACTCCGAAGGCAAACAGTTTGACTATCTGTGGCCCGAGATGAAGAAACTGGGCGCCGACCTCGTCGACGAGCACTTCTATCGCCCCGAGACATGGTTCCTCAGCCAAGGCAATCGATACGACAACTACGACCGCAAAGGTCCAAAAGTCTTTGCAGGCGAGTACGCTTGCCATGGCGCGGGTAAGAAGTGGAACCATTTCCACGCCTCGCTGCTTGAAGCCGCATTCATGACGGGACTTGAGCGCAACGCCGACATCGTCCGCATGGCCACCTATGCGCCCCTTTTCGCCCACGTCGAAGGATGGCAATGGAGGCCGGACATGATCTGGTACGACAACACACGCTCGGTCAAGACGGCTTCGTATTATGTGCAGCAGCTTTTCTGCCTTAACAAGGGCACCAACGTAGTAAGCCTTAAGCAAGACGGAAAGGCCATCGCCGGCAACGAGGGGCAAGACGGGCTCTTCGCCTCGGCCGTCTACGACGCGCAAGACGGGTCATACATCGTCAAGGTGGCCAACACGTCGGACAATGCGCAAGACGTCAACATCGAGTTCAAAGGGCTTAAAAAGAAGCAAGCCCTCACGGGATACACCGTCACGAAACTTCATGCCGACAACCCAGTGGCCGAGAATACTCTCGACGCCCCCGCGACCGTCGTCCCGAGTGTCGACAAGAAGCAGGCTTCCGGACAGTCGTTGAACGTAAAGATTGAGCCACAGACATTCTACGTGTTCAGGATTGCCGTCCAATAAGAGATTCGATTACTATTAGATTTGGCGAGCTGCGCTCTTGAAGTTGCCTGCAACTTCAAGAGCGCAGCTCTTTTTCAGACATTTTAGTATCCTTCGCCCTTTGCGCAAAAAGACTATATTCGCAGAAACAATATAATCATAGTATGCGCATCACCATAGCCACCCCCATATACGACGCGGTATTCAAATTCCTCATGGAGGACGAGCGTATCGCCAGGGTAATACTCTCCGCACTGCTCAAGAAGGATGTCGTAGAGCTGTCAGTCAGGCGGAACGAGTACTCCAACACATCGCGGGCGGAGGTCTCGATGTTCAGGCTCGACTTCAACGCCCGGGTCAGGGAGGCCGACGGCGCCGAGAGGCTCATCCTCATC
>JAFPDB010000039.1 GCA_017390085.1 Bacteroidales bacterium
CCGCCCGAGTCTCCGTCCACGACCCGAGCGTCGTCATTGGCTACGAGGCCGCCGACGGCTCCGTACTCCCTACCGACGCCGAGGGGCGTAAAAAGGTATACTGCATCTTCGGCTCCCACATGGCATGGGCCAAGAGCTACGACCTCGTCAATTGGGAGAGTTTCTCAAACAACATCAATTCCAGCTATGCCACAATCTTCGCCACCGATGCCGAATGGTCGGCACTCGGCTCGAGCGGCTACGACGTAAGCGGAAACCTATGGGCGCCCGATGTCATCTGGAACGAACAGCTGCAGAAGTGGTGTATGTACATGAGTGTCAACGGCTCTGGCTTCTACTCTTCAATCGTCCTGCTCACGGCCGAGAGCCTCACGGGAGACTGGACACGCGTAGGCCCCGTCGTCTATTCCATGGGAATGAAAGCCGCCAATCTCGACAAGACCGACATTTGGGACATTCTCGACAAGGACAGCGACACTTCCGACCGCTACTTTTGGTGTCGAAACAGCACCAGCAACCGCACCTACGGCACCAACGCCATCGACCCTTGCGTATTCTACGACCAGGAGGGCAACCTCTGGATGACCTACGGGTCATGGTTTGGCGGCCTCTACCTGCTCCGCCTCGACGCCCAGACCGGTTTGCGCGACAAGACCTATACCTATGAGACGCAATACGAGCAGGCCGACGCTGCCGCCGCGTGGAACAAGATGAACATCAATTGGGCCGTATCGGATGCCTATCAGGGCATCAAGATCGCCGGCGGAAACCACTGCTCGGGCGAGGCCTCCTACATCGAGTATCACGACGGGAGGTATTGGCTCTTCGTCACCTACGGAGGCCTTACGGCGGCTGGGGGCTACAATATGAGGGTCTTCTCGTCCGAGTCGGTCACGGGCCCGTACACCGACATCTCCGGCGACGACGCCCGATACTCCCTGACGGGCGTAAACGGAAGCAAGAACGCGGGCCAAATCAACCGAAGCGTCGGCACCAGGCTCATGAGCTACTACAGGTGGGGCTTCATGAACATCGGCTTCTGCGCGCAAGGACACAACAGCGCGGTGGTCGATGCCGACGGACGAATGTACCTCGTCTACCATACACGATTCGACGACGGCACCGAGGGACACCAAGTGCGCGTGCATGAGCTCTTCACCTTCGCCGACGGCCGGATTGCCGCAGCCCCGTTCGAGTACCGCGGCGAGGAGCAGACTTCCGCCGCCATTGCCGCAAGCGCCATTCCCGGCGCGTACGGCATCATCCGCCATGGCAACGGAACCGACTACGCCAACCTCGTCTGCGCCGCCGAACAGGAGGTGACGCTCAACGCCGACGGCACAATCTCCGGCGCCTACACCGGAACGTGGTCCGCCAGTCAGTCGGACCCTACAATTAGCCTGACTCTGAAAGATGGCTCGACAACAGAGACCTACACGGGTCGACTCCTTGAGCAATACGTCGAGGAGACCAACGTCAAGACGCTATGTTTCACTGCCGTAGACAATATCGACAAAAGCCTTTGGGGCTATCGCAAAGCGGCGCAAGGGCATACTTTCGCCGACGACGTGACAATTGCCATTGCGCAGAAGAGCCTTAGATTGCCTGCTTTCGCCATCGCGGGGCAGAAACTCAAACTCGCTTCTTCAGTCAGTGGGGCATCAATTACCTACGTCTCTGACGACCATAGCCTCATGTCCGACGACGGGCAAGTGCCTGTCCAAGTCGCCGACGGGGTCGTAAACCTCACAGCCCGAATCTCTTGCGGCACAAAGTCTTACTCGGTCAGCGCGCCCGTCAAGATAATATCGTCGCTCGACAAGGTCTTGCCCCTCAACCCCGATGCTATCCTCGCGCACTATCCCGACGGCTCCGATTTCGCCACACGCCCCGAAGTCATTGTCAGTGAGCAGACTGGCCTCTCGCTCAGCTTCATCGTAAACGGAGTGGCTTCCGACTGGGATGTCATAGCCAGCTCGTCCGACGACGTATACCGCCTCCTGCTCGCCGTTCTCCATAGCGGCGGCACCGACTACTTCGAGCACATCGCCAAGCCGTCCGCCGCCGCCCAAGAGGCCATGGCGGCCGAGGGGAAAGCCGCTTGGCAACTCTTCCTCGGCGGCACCTACTACGTCACCGTCAGCTACAACCCCGACGGCACGATTGACTACTACCGCGACGGCAAGCTCATGCTCACCTTCGACGACACCCTCACTCCCAGCTCCGTCCAACTCGGCACGACGGCCAAGAAGCCTTCCGACATCGTCAAGGAGGTCATCGCCTACTACAACGAAAACAAGTTGTCTTTCCACAAGAGCGTGTCCGACGTCATTGTCGGCTATTCGCCCGACTACGAGCCCGCCGCCCTCGTCTCCACCCTGCCAATACCGCAAGAGTCTGTGCTTCAGAAATATGCGTCGAATCTTTTCTATGCCGATGCCGACGTGCCCGTGGGCGTAACCGAGCAGACTGGCCTCTCGCTCAGCTTCCTGATTAGCGGGGTGGATACCGACTGGGATGTCATCGCCAGCTCGTCCGACGACGTCTACCACCTCCTGCTCGCCGTCCTCCATAGCGGCGGAACCGACTACTACGAGCACATCGCCAAGCCGTCCGCCGCCGCACAAGAGGCCATGGCGGCCGAGGGGAAAGACGCTTGGCAACTCTTCCTCGACGGCACATACTACGTCACCGTCAGCTACAACCCCGACGGCACGATTGACTACTACCGCGACGGCAAGCTCATGCTCACCTTCGACGACACCCTCACTCCCGGCCACGTCCAACCCGGCACGACGGCCAAGAAGCCTTCCGAAATCGTCAAGGATGTCGTGGCGGCCTATAATTCCGGCAGCCTCTCCTTCTCTCGCTCAGTGACGAGCCTTGTCGTCGGCTACGCCATGGGCTACTCGCCCTCGTCCGACGCCCTGCCAGCCGACGTGGCGGCCGCCGCCGTGGTCATACGTGCCGAGGGGTCGGCGATTATCGTCGAGACTGTTACGCCTGCCAAAGTCGATGTCTACGACGTCGCGGGCCGTAAGGTCTTCTCGGCTGTCGCCAACCGGATTGAGGGTCTCGCGCCTGGTCTCTACGTAGTCCGCACCGCCGGTGTCTCACGACTCGTAGCCGTCAAGTAAGCATTCGCTAATCAAAAACCACTTTTCCCAAGCGCATGGGCGTCGGCTCTCTTTGCCAATGCCCATGCGTTTTTTGTGTGTGATTCTTTGACGCATAGCCGCATTCACTCGCTATGCGTCATTCTCGGCATAGTGTGGTGCGGCCCTTCTACTTTCTATGAAATGAAGAAAAGGTGACTGGTTTCCGTATGTTGGCAGTCTCTTACTTCTTGAATCTTATTTGCAGATTCAATCTAACGTACACATTCCCATCGTCGCTGCGAAACAGTTTTCCATATTCATACCTTTTGCGACTCGCCCGCTCAAAGCGGGTGTTGTTGTACAGGTAATCCTCGACGTCGTTTCTATTGTAGAAATGGTAACATACTATTTCGCCATCGCTCCTTACAACAATGTATCCGCCATTGGCATCGTACTTCCCGTTCCACTCTTTTGCCGAGGTCATTCCCAATGCCGTGTCCAGCAACAGGACCTTCATTTTGTGTTCGTAGAAGCTCTCAACATTTCTGCCCGTGAATTGAAGAGGGTTCTTTGCGGCGACCCTTGCCACTATTTCTTTTATGTCCGACACAGAATCAGGCAAGCTGTCTTCCAATAGGCATTCTGCTATGAACAGGGGCATGCCGCAATCAAGAAACAGCAGGTTGTTTTTGAAAGTATCGTGTTCAATGTCAGCGTATTGCACACGACCTCCCATTTCGCTTATGGCTGACATTCTTGATTTGTGGCTCTCGATAGCGTTGATTTCATCTATTTGTGCGTCAGTCAATTCCATGGCGCAAACGCGATACAGAATATTTGTTGGTTTACCCGCGTTGAGAAGTGTGGCGGCACTTCCTAACTGAGATTTTATACTAAACCCAAGAAGAGGGGTCATGTTTGTCCGCAAGTCATGGATTACGATATGGATGTCGGCTTTGTCGCTCGACGGAGCTTTTAGCTTGGTACAGCCTATCGTATTCATGAAGGATTCTGAGGTTGGAATCTCAAAGGCAGAATCATTTGCTGCCAAGATCTCATTGAGCAGGAACCTCGACTCTTGCATGAACTTGTCCATCGATATACGGACACGCTCAACACCATTTTCATCAATTACAACTATATGTTGCTCAGTGTCAGGTTTGTACTCGTATCTCTTCGATTCTTCTCTTATAATGCTGAGGATTGGGTAATACAGGTCAAGTTTGTTCATGTTGGCGTCGCCAGCATGAATCTTCCCCTCTCCTAAGAGGCGAAACAACGTGTATATTTCACTCCATTCGCCTTTATTTCCCGATAAAGCCATGTTCGTTCAATGTGGTTAAGAGTTGTTTCGCTGTGGCTTGTATGGCTGGGACAGCAACGCTGTTGCCAAATTGCTTGTATGCTGATGCGTCGGCAACGACAATCTTAAAGTTGTCTGGATACCCTTGTAGCCTTGCCCATTCTCTTGGGGTCATCTTGCGCCACCCTTGTTTGTTCACTTCCCCCTTTATTCTTGTTGTTGGGGTCAAGTCTGTCTGTCGAAAATCGATGACAAGATTACACTCCCGTCCCATGCCTCCTACAACAATCGCGTGAGCAATGCCGTCATCGGGAATGATGTCGTAGCCAAAACCATGACCTTTTGCCTCGTGTCTCGCCTTGTGATTAATGAGGGTTTGAATGTATTGCGTTGAGAGGTAATATTTTGCAGGCACAGGATGCTCCTCTCTCACGTCAACCCATTTCTTGGTGACTTCTTTCTGCTCTGGATACGTGAAGTCTTCTTTTTTTATGCCGAGGTCTTTCCTGAAGCCCACAATATAGATGCGTTCCCTGTGTTGCGGCACGCCAAAGTACATGGCGTTTACAATTTGAGGGTCGGGTACGACGTAGCCGACTTCGTCAAGGGCGTTGAGTATTGTTTTGAACGTGCGCCCTTTGTCGTGAATCACAAGACCTTTCACATTCTCCAAGAAAAAGGCTTTGGGCTGATACCGTCGCAAGATTTCCGCAACGTCAAAGAAGAGGGTTCCGCGTGTTTCCTCAAATCCCAATCGTTTTCCGGCAAGCGAGAATGCTTGACAAGGAAAACCTGCGCACAGAATGTCAAACCCTTGCGGAATCTTGTTTTTGACGGTCTCTTTGGTTATGTCTCCAAATGGCACGTCGCCGTAATTGGCGTAGTATGTCTTGCGAGCCTGTTCGTCCCACTCCGATGAGAACACGCACTCGCCGCCCAAATTCTGAAATGCCATGCGAAATCCGCCAATTCCCGCAAATAAGTCTATAAAGGTAAACTTCGGATTTTGAGGGGCTTGGAATGGGGCTTGAAACAAGTCCGGAAACAGATATTGCTGCATGACGGAAGATGATTCTGCTATCGAATCCTCTTGCTGCGCACTTTTTCCATCTTGTCCTGTGACAAAATCGTACCATAAATTGAGAAGTGCCTCTGCTTTGTAAGCGTAGGAAATCTCTATGCACGAACTCTTTAGCTGCAGGTAGTGCGTAACGTACGCCGCTTGCTCGATAAATGGTATTATCTCTCCATTTTCGTCTAAAGATTCTTTGCCGTATATTTCTACTTTTTCTGCTCGTCTCTTGCAGAAGTCGAACAGCGAAAACGTGGTTGACTTATTAGTCGTTTTCATCTCTCTTCCTATCATATTTTTCAAGCCGCTTTCCGCTCGCCCCAAAAATACGCTTTTCTCGCGCCTCGCGCCTACTTATTCCACGCAAAAAGAGCTATATTCACACTCGATAAAAAAGATTACGAGAGACAATGGCAAGAAGAAAGCAGTCTGATGAGCAGCACTTCGACAATTTGAGGCAAAGAATCCTAAAATTCTTCCAAGAAGATTCCAGAGGCGAAGCCTCCAACTATAAACAGGTGGCCGAAGGCATAGGGCGCAAGAACAAAAAGGACCGCGAGCAGGTCCAGGATCAGCTCTACGTACTGGCCCAGACTGGCCAGCTCACAGAGGTCGCCGTGGGGCGTTTCGCCCTGCCCGCCGCCAACCGCAAAGGGCATGTCGTGGTCGGGACGGTGGATATGACGTCGAGCGGCTCGGCCTACATCGTGCCCGACGACCGCGAAGCCGAACCCGACGACATCTTTGTCGACAAGAAACGCCTCAACACCGCCATGCAGGGCGACCGTGTCGAGGTGTCGGTCTTCCGCCGTGTGGCGGGCCATAAGCCCGACGGAGAGATTGTCAACATCCTGGAGCGCAAGAGGGAGACATTCGTCGGCATCGTGGACGTCACGCCAAGCAACGCTTTCCTCGTCTGCAACCAGAAGCAGACGGGAGGCTACGACATCTACATCCCCCTCACGGCCCTCCATGGCGCCCAGAAGGGGCAGAAAGCCATCGCCAAAATAACCAAGTGGCCCCAGAACGGCAAAAACCCCGAGGGCGAGATTGTCTCCGTCCTCGGCGACATGGGCGACAACCAGGCCGAGATGCACGCCATCCTCGCCGAATACGGGCTCCCATACTCCTACCCCTCCGAAGTCGCCGCCGAAGCCGACTCCATCGAGCCGGGCATCACGCCCGACGAGGTCGCCAAGCGCGTCGACATGAGGGGAGTGACGACCTTCACAATCGACCCCGCAGACGCCAAGGACTTCGACGACGCCCTCTCAATCCGCAAACTCGACAATGGCAATTGGGAAGTAGGCATCCACATCGCCGACGTCACGCACTACGTCACCCCCGGCACCATAATCGACCAGGAGGGCTACGACCGCGCGACGTCGGTCTACCTCGTCGATCGAGTCGTCCCGATGCTACCCGAGAAGCTCTCCAACTTCCTCTGCTCGCTCCGCCCCGACGAGGAGAAACTCACATTCTCAGTCATCGTCGAGCTCAACGACGAGGCCGAGGTCCTCGGCTCCAAAATCGCAAAGACAGTCATCAAGAGCAACCGGCGCTTCACCTACGAGGAGGCGCAAGCCATAATCGAGGGCGGCGAAGGCGACTTCAAGGACGAGATCCTGAAGCTCAACGACATGGCCCAGAAGCTGCGCACGCGCCGTTTCGAGCACGGGTCGGTAAAATTCGAGCGAGTCGAGCCCCGCTTCACAATCGACGAGAACGGCAAGCCCCTGAGCGTCTACTTCAAGGAGGCCAAGGAGAGCAATATGCTCGTCGAGGAGTTCATGCTACTCGCCAACAAGAGGGTGGCCGAGTTCGTCGGCAAAGACGAGTTCAACCCAACAGCCCATAAGCGCACCCCAAAAACGTTCGTCTACCGCGTCCACGACCAGCCGTCCGAAGAGCGATACGCCAAGTTCGCCTCCTTCATACGCCGCTTCGGCTACGAGGCCACCCCCCAGAAGAACGAGACCATAAGCAACGCCGTCAACCGCGTCCTTGCGGAGGTCAAAGGCAAAGGCGAGCAAGAGCTTGTCGAGGTCCTCGCCCTCCGCACCATGGCCAAAGCCGTCTACACGACCAACAACATCGGGCACTACGGCCTCGCCTTCGACTTCTACACCCACTTCACCAGCCCCATCCGCCGCTATCCCGACATGATGGTACACCGCCTCCTCTTCAGCTACATGAACGGCGGCAACAGCGTCAGCGCAGACGCCTACGAGGACAAGTGCAAGCACTGCTCAGAGCGCGAAGTCCTTGCCGCGGAGGCCGAGCGCGACTCCATAAAATACAAGCAGTGCGAATTCCTCCTCGAACGCCTCGGCGAAGAGTTCGACGCCCACATCTCGGGAGTGACCGAGTGGGGAATGTATGCCGAGATCAACGAGAACATGTGCGAAGGAATGGTCTCCGTCCGCGACATGGACGACGACATCTACAACTTCGACGAGGAGAGTTATAGCCTCGTGGGCAAGAACACTGGCAAACGCTACCGCCTCGGCGACCAAATCCGGGTACGTATTGCCAACGCCAATCTGGAGAAGAAGCAAATAGACATGGCCATTGCCGGCTCGCCCCTGACGAGCATCGAGATTCAGAACCAGAAGGTCCTCGCCGCGGGGGGCGACCTTGTCAAGCTCCAGCGCGAGGCGGCCATCAGCCATGCCGACGCATCGCCGCGCAAGCTCTCTCTCGGTCTGAAAGGAGCAAAGGGTGCCAAGAGCGGACATGGCCGTGGTCGTCGCGACAGTGGCGGCATCCCTCCCAAGAGCGTTCTCGACCGTCGTAAGTCCAAGGGGCGCGACGGCAAGAAGAAGAAAGGCGGCAAGAAGAAGTAAGTACAGCTCTTTTTGTAGTTCAAGTTAAAAAGCTCGTCGTCTCTCCCGATTTTTGGGGAGAGACGACGAGCTTTTTGTGACATGTCAGCATGAGGCAGAGATGCTGCGTATGGCCAACCAATCGTCTGTTGATGTTGCAATAATCGACGCTTGCGCCCGTATTGCGGAAAGTTACGACCAAAGAAGTTCTAAAACAAGGGACCTTGCGGCTGTCGCCC
>JAFPDB010000040.1 GCA_017390085.1 Bacteroidales bacterium
AGTGAGAAAGCCTCGCCGCTATTAGTTAAGTTTGATTTAAATGCCGCAAGAGTCGCCGGCTGGCGAATCCGCGTGGCATTAATAGTCCGCGCGTTATGATGTCGAGAAGGTCTGCAAAGTCGTCAATCATGTAGTCGGCCCGGGCGAGTTTGTCGGGCGAGGCGTTGCCGTAGGTCACGCCGCACGTCCGCATCCCAGCCGAGCGGCCCATCATGATGTCAAATTCCGTGTCGCCAACGACGAGCGTCTCGCCGGCAGCCGCGCCCATCTGTCGTAATGCCAGGAGCGCCATGTCCGGTGCGGGCTTGGCGTGGACGACGTCGTCGGCCGCCACTATGGCAGAGAGGCAGCCCTCGATGCCGAATTGCCGGGCGTATTCGGCGAGCGACTGGTGGCTGCGGCTGCTGGCTATGGCCACGGAGTGGCAGTCGGAGCTCAGGCGGTGGATCGTCTCCACCACGTGGGGGAATGGAGCGACGCCGATGGTGAGCTTGTTGCGCTCGAAAATCCGCCGATACGTAGCTGCGCACTCTTGAGCCTCGGCTGGCGTGAGGGGGGCGAGGCTTCGGAAGCTCTCGTCGAGGCGAAGCCCTATGGTTGCGGCGCACGCGTCGGGCGCGACGACGGGCAGGCCGTGATGTCGGAGGGTGTCTTGGATGGTCGTGACAATTAGGCGGCGTGTGTCGCCAATCGTCCCGTCGAAGTCGAGAATCAGGTTTTTCAGGTGCATAATGTGGGGCGTTTTTCTGGTGGGTTAAGTTACTAAAGCAGGGTCCGTCTTTCAATGCGCGTACGCATTCCCCCCTTTTGAATGCCGTTTGAGGACCTTTTGAATGTCTTTTGAATGCCAAATACTAAAACACCCCTCCCAAGCCGTCGGGACGTGGGAGGGGCGGGGGTCTAAAAAAGGGGTTGGAGGCTTTTTACTCCTCGCTCAGGAACTTTTTGAGCTCAGCTTTCCACTGTTGGGCGAATTCGAAATCGTCGGAGAATCCCCATCCGTGTCCGCCGCGCGGATAGCATACGAGAGTCGTCGTCACGCTGTCGCGCGCCAAGGCCTCGGCATACGCCAATCCGTTGGGCACGGCCGGGACGATGTCGTCGTCGAGCGAGAGGGCGATGAAGGCGCGCGGGGTCTTGGGGGTCACCTGTTTCTCGTTGCTGTACAGCGTCTCGGCCTCTTCGCCAGGCTCTTGTCCGAGCAGGAAGTCGTGCGAACCTTGGTGCGTCAGGCCGGGCTTCATTGAGATTACGGGGTAGAGAAGTATCTGGAAATCAACGAGGTCGGTATGCGTGGCCACTGTCGAGGCGAGGTGTCCGCCGGCCGAGCTGCCCATGATTCCGACTTTCGCATAATTCCCGAGCTCGTTGGCGTGGGCGCGGGCGTACTCAATGGCTTCGCGGGCGTCGGTGTTGGGGATTCCCGGGTCGGTCTGCGGGAAACGGTAGAGGAGTACGAACGCCGTCTGGCCGTCGCGGCACATCCAGTCGGCAACGTCGCGGCCCTCGTGTCCGCTGGCCAGGAAGCAGTAGCCGCCGCCGGGGAGAATCACGGTGGCCTTGGTGGCCTTCTCTTGTTGGCAAGGGAAGACGAGTAGCGTGGCGCCGCTCGGCAGGCCTACTGTCTGGTAGGCTATGGTGTCGGTCGACGCCTTCGGGGCGTCCGGGTAGGGGTTTTGCTGGGCGGGGGTGCAGCTTGACAGGGCTGCCGCGGCAATGGCCGCGATTATTCCTATTCTCTTCATCTACTTTATTTTTATGAGTTGCTTAGGTTTATATTTCGCGCGGAGGTCGGCGACGAGCTTTTGCTCAGCGATTTGTTGCATGTCCGAAACGACGCGGTTTCTGCATTCGCTCAGCTTTTGTCGCTGGCCGTTAGTCACTTGCCCGCTCACGACGACGTAGGGTGAGACGGTCGTCATCGGCCAGAGGAAGTCGTCGTATATGTCGCCTTGCGATATTGGCCCGCTCACCACTCTCGTGGCCATGGCGGCGGCTTTGGTTTTCTGGCCTTTGGCGACGAGCTTGCGAACCTTGTCGGCGGCTTTTATCGTGGGGCAGAAGTAAATCTCGCCCTCAAACTTGCCGCCCGCCGAGTAGCGTTCGGGGTGGCTGGCGAACTGCCGGGCTATGGCGGAGCTGTCGGGCGTGTTCTTCCAGATTTGGCGTTGCATGAGCTCGAAGACGAGAAGCCCGTCGCGGTATTCCGTGCACGTGAACCTGTATTCGGGGAATTTCTGCTCGAGGCGGCCCTTCTCGTAGTCGTTGACAATCGAGTATACTATGTCCATGGCGTTCTCGTAGGGCATTCCGCTCGACGACCATTTGCCGACGTGGGGCAGGGCGTCGGCCATGGTCAGGGGCTTGCCGTCGAGCACGCCGATGGGCTGCGACGCAATGTCGTTGGCCGCCTTCTTGCGTGCCGCTGTCGACCCGTTTCGCAACATGATGCCGATCAGGGTGTCGCGTCCCGCGGCGTCCCACGCGAAGCCGTACTCCTTGGCCAGTTTCGCCATCTGCGCGCGTTTGGGGATTTTGCTTATGGCTCTCGACGTCGTTTGCAGGCGTTTGATCATGGCGTCGTACTCGTCTTTCGGAATCTCGTTGCGACGCCCGACGCGGCATATTATGTGCCACCCCGCCACGGTGAGGACGGGTTTGGATATGTCGCCGTCGGCTTCGAGGGCGAAAGCGGCGTTGGAGAACGAAGGCAGTATCTGGCTGCGCGTGAACCATTGCATCAGTCCGCCGCGCGTGGCGGTCGGGCGGTCGTCCGAGAATTGGCGCGCCATTTTGTCGAAGTCGGCCCCATGGTTGACTATAGCGTCGTAGATGCTGTCTATTAGGGCTTTGGCTTTAGCCTTGTCGGCTTCTGTGGCTCCCTCGGCGAAGCGCTTCATGATGTGTTTGACGCGAATCTCGCCCTCGCAAGGCCGACGGTCGTAGACGTGGATGAAGTGGTAGCCGAATCGGGTGCGGACTATTTCCGAGGTCTGCCCGGCGGGCGTGGCGAAGGCGGCGTCTTCGAACTCCTGTACCATCTGGAGGCTCGTGAAGTAGCCCAGGTCGCCGCCGTTCTTTTTGGCCGACGGGTCGTCGGACGTCTCTTTAGCCACGGTGGCGAAGTCCTCGCCTCGCAAGATGCGCGCCCTGGCCGCAGCCGCCCGCTTGTAGGCGGCGAGGGTGTCGGCCGGCAGGGCCGAGGGGCGGCAGGTTATGAGGATGTGGGCGGCGTGAATCTCTTCTGAGCTGCGGGCGCGCTCGCGTTGGGCGAACCGGCCTATGGCCGTGGTGTCGACGAGGTAGCCTTTGGACAGCTCGCCAACGTAGTATTCATATTCGTCGCGGTAGTTTTGGGTGGTGTCGATGCCCAGGGCTTTGGCCTCCGCCACTTTTAGTTTGTAGTTTGTGAAGATTGTGGCGTACTCCTCTCTCCCGATGGGCAGGAGCGACGCGCTGCCGTTTTGCTCAAAAAGGTGCGAAAACTCGCCATAGGTGGTCACGTCGGTGCCGATTTTCAGGAAAGGGTCGTCGTTTTTCTGCGCTTTGGTCGCGGTCGTCGACATGGCAATGGTCATCAGCGTGGCTAATGATGCTATTTTGATGTCCATATCTCTTTATATTTTTGATTCTTATAGTTTGGCTTTAGATACAAATATAACCTTTTTGTGAGATTTACGACAAAAGCCCCGTCGGCAAGGCTGTCGGCGGGGCTGGGGCGTGTTTGGCTATGTGTGTCGGCGCCGTTTTAGAGCGCATTCATGTCCTTGGCTGCCTGCTCGATTCGGGCGTCGGCTTCGGCGTTGGCCTTGGCCCACTGGCTCTTGTCGGTCATGACGCCCTTGACTTCGAAGTAGAACTTGATCTTGGGCTCCGTGCCGGAGGGGCGGACGGAGACTTTCGAGCCGTCTTCAGTGAAGTATTGCAGAACGTTGCTCGTGGTCGGCATGTCGAGTTTGGTAACTTCGCCGGTGCGGAGGTCTTTCTGCGTAAGGTTCTGATAGTCTTTGACAATGACGACTTTGGAGCCGCCCATGGTGGCTGGCGGGTTCTCGCGGTAGCCTTTCATGAGGGCCTGGATCTGGTCGGCGCCCTCTTTGCCCTCGCGGACGATGTAGATCATCTTCTCTTTCGAGAATCCGAAGTCGACGTAAATCTGCTTGAGGAGGTCGTAGAGCTTGATGCCCTTGTCCTTTGCCCATGCGGCGATTTGGGCCATGAGGGCGATGGAGGCTGGGGCGTCTTTGTCGCGCACGGCGTCGTAGGGCAGGTAGCCGAAGCTCTCCTCGCCGCCGCCGATGTATTTCGTTTTGCCCTCTTGCTCGCGAATCTTGTCGGCGATCCATTTGAAGCCGGTGTAGACGTCGTAGAAGCCCACGCCATATTTCTTGGCCATCTCGCGGATGACCTCTGTCGTGACTATGGTCTTGATGACGAATTGCTTGCCGTCGATTTTGCCGCTCTCCTTCCACTGGTTGAGGAGGAACCACGTCAAGATGAGGCAGGTCTGGTTGCCGTTGAGGATCACGTACTTGCCCTCGTCGTTCTTGACGACGACGCCAATGCGGTCGGCGTCGGGGTCGGAGGCCATGACGATGTCGGCGTCAATCTGCTCGCCCTTCTTGATGGCCATTGCCATGGCGGCCGGCTCTTCGGGGTTGGGGCTTGCGACGGTCGGGAAGTCGCCCGTGATGACATCTTGCGCCGGCACGTGGGCCACGTTGGTGAAGCCGATGGCGGCGAGTGTGCGCGGGATTATGTGGCGGCCCGTGCCGTGGATGGGGGTGTAGACGATCTTGATGTCGTGCTGGCGCTTGATGAGCTCCTGGTCCAGTACGCACGCCTTGATGTTGTCGATGTATTCGGCGTCGAGGTCTTCGCCGATGATCTCTATGAGGTCGGGGTTGCCCTGGAACTTGATTTGCCCGACTTCGGTGATTTTGTTCACCTCGTCGATGATGTTCTTGTCGTGGGGGGCGATGATCTGGGCTCCGTCGCTCCAATAGGCTTTGTAGCCGTTGTAAATCTTGGGGTTGTGCGAGGCCGTGATGATGACGCCGCTCTGGCAGCCGAGCCTCCTGATGGCGAATGACATTTCGGGCGTCGGGCGGAGGTCGTCAAAGAGGTAGACCTTGATGCCGTTGGCGGAGAAGATGTTGGCGACGGTCTCCGCGAAGAGGCGGCTGTTGTTGCGGCAGTCGTGGCCAACGACCACGCTTATCTGCTTTAGGCTCGCGAACTCGCGGTTCAGGTAGTTCGAGAGGCCCTGGGTGGCGCTGCCGACGGTGTATATGTTCATGCGGTTGCAGCCGACGCCCATCTTGCCGCGCAGGCCGCCTGTGCCGAACTCAAGATCTTTGTAAAAGGCGTCGATAAGGGCGCTCTTGTCCGACGATTCCATTAGTGCGCGGACCTCGCTCTTGGTCTTCTCGTCGTACTGGCCGTCAAGCCATGCCTGAGCCTTGGCCTCGACGGCCTTTAGCAACTCTGTGTTTTCCATAGTTATGACGTTATGTTTATTGTTTCTGTGTTTACTTTCTCAAATTTAGCAATCTTTTTTGAATATTCCTTGAGTGTGTCGTTCGCTCTTTTTCACGGCAATAGCCCCATCTTGCCTATTTTTGCGAAAGGTTACGCACTGTTGTACTATCTTATCATCATGACCTCCTCCCGAATCTTCCCCCCGACCCTCATTGCCGAATACGAGTCCCGAATCGACTCTGCCGCGCGGACCGCCTCCCTAAGGTCGCGCTATAAGCAGCTCAACGCTATTCTCATCGAGCTGCTGAGCCTCCTGACGGCCGACGCGCCCTACGCAATGAGCGGCCCCTACGCCCAAGTGGAGTACGTGGTCAACACTTTCGACCCGCCGCGGCCGCACGCCATCCGCCGCCTTCGCCTCCATTGCCGCTATCCCGAGAGGTATGCCGACGAGATTGTCTCGCGCCCCGACGCGGACATCTGGGCGTCGCGGGTCCTGGTGAGCCTTCTGACGGGCCGGAAGGCCGCCATCACCGAGGGCGGGAGCGACGACGCCAAGCCTGCGGCGCGACGGGAGGGCAAGTCCGCTTCGCCGCGCCGTGCGGTGAGGGTGGCTGTGCGCGACGCGGGCGACGTCCGGCGCGTCAGGGTGGGGGAGACCGATGGCGAGGAGGAGATGGAGGTCGATTTGTCGGGCTTCGGCTACATGGCCAAGTGGCTTCGGCAAGGGACGGTTTTGAGCCTCGTCTATTTCGATGGCGAACTCGATTTCGTGGTCTACGAGCCTGATTTCCTCGTCGACGCCACAACCGTGGCGGCTTGTTTTGAGGAGTACGCCAAAGACCACCGGCTCGCCACCCTCAACTCACTCATGCCCAACGAGACGACCGCCCCCATCATCTTGGGCAACTTTGCAGGGCAGTTTCTCGACGAGTCGCTCGCGGACGTGAGGCGGGGGCGAGAGCCGGGGCTCGATTACGAGGGCAGCGCCAGGATCTTTTTCCGCGACAACGCCCTCAGCCTCGCCACGGTCGGCGGCATCGATTCCGCCTGGCATGAGGAGGCGCGGAGGCAGCAAGCCAACGTGGCCAGCGCCGTCAAGGCGCTCTTGTCCGACGGCAATTTCAATCCGTCGCTCGCTGCAACCGAGGTCTCGCTTTTCGGCCCGGCGATAGGGATGCAGGGGCGTGCCGACCTTTTGCAGACGGATTGGCGGCTCCTCATTGAGCAAAAGTCCGGCAAATGGGCTTACCCCAATGGCGGCGCCACGCTGAAGCACTACGTGCAGATGGTTGTCTACAAGATGATGTGCTCCATTTGCTACAATGCCTACAACGAAAAGAGCTCTTTTTACTTCCTCTACTCCAAATATCCGCAAGTGGGGCTTCTGCGCGAGGGGCAGAATTGGCCCAAAAGCCTGGCGCAAGAAATGCTCGAGCTCCGCAACAAGTTCGTCCACGACAAATTCCGCTACACGAGGCCAGAAGCCTTGGCGCGCGATCTGCTGACGTGGCGGACCGAGGAGTTCCGCCAGCTGAAGGTTAACGAAAGGTTTTGGACCGCCTTCGTGGCCCCGAGATACGACGGTTTTTTCAGCTCTATCGCCATGGCTGGAAACATTGAGCGGAGCTACGTTTTCGAGATGTTGGCCTTCCTCAACCGCGAGCAACTCATTGGCCGCTATGGCGACCCCACCCACGCGCGGGGGGGCTTCTCGTCGCTCTGGACCACCGCGGCGGCCGACCGCGTGGAGGCGGGCGAGGCGCTTTGTGGCCTCTATTTCGCCCGCATGGAGCGCGACGAGGTCTACGACACCGATGCCGCCTCCGGCGAGCGCAGCATCCTCGTCCTCGCCTCACGACGTTGCGACGACGCGCTCGCCGAGCCAAACTTCCGGCCGGGCGACCCAATCGTCCTCCACGACTACCCCGACGGCGGCGAACCCGACGTCTGCGACACCATTTGCACCAGGGCCACGCTTCTCTCCGTGACCCCCGACGGCGGCGAGGACCTCTTTCACATTAAGCTGCATTCGGCCTCCGAACCTGGCTTCTTCGCGCGCGAGGGGCGCAAGTGGGCCGTAGAGCACGACGTGCTGAGCTCCTCATACGCCAAGCAGGAGCGCCACGTCCTGTCGCTGCTCTCGACCGATAAGTCGCGACGCGACCTGATTCTCTCGCGGCGCCGCCCCATTGTGGAGGCGGCCGACGTGGCCAGGGTGCTCGACCATGGCCCGATGAACGAGCTTGTCGAGCGTCAACTCCAGGCTCGAGAGCTCTTCCTGCTCGTAGGGCCGCCGGGCACGGGCAAGACGTCGATGGGCCTGATGAGCATTCTTCGCGAGGAACTCCAGAGGCCGGGGCATTCGGTACTGCTCTTGTCCTACACCAATCGCGCCGTCGACGAGATTTGCTCCAAACTCGAGAAGGATGGTCTCGATTACATCCGCTTCGGCCAACGGTTCGCGTGCGCCAATGAGTATCGCCACCGGCTCATCCAGATGTGTCTCTCCGATAAGGGTGTCAACGCGGCCAGCTATCGCCAGCGGCTCGCCCAGGTGCGCATTGTCGTCGGCACCACCTCTTCCATAGCGGCTTCCGAGGGGCTTTTCAAAATCAAGAGGTTCGACCTTTCCATCGTCGACGAGGCTTCGCAAATCCTTGAGCCTTCGATAATTGGGATCATGACGTCCATGACGGCTGTCGGGGGGAGGAGCCTGCCGAGCGTCGGCAGGTTCGTGCTCATCGGCGACGAGCGCCAGCTGCCAGCCGTCGTGCAGCAGAGGCGTGAGCAGAGCCGGGTGACGGATGCCGAGCTCAATAAGATAGGCCTTGTCGATTGCCGCGACTCGTTTTTCGAGCGAATGATAAGGCTCTACGGCCATGACGACGCCCTCGTCTACCGGCTCACTCGGCATGGGCGTATGCACCCCGAGGTGGCGGCTTTCTGCAACGGGCATTTCTACGGCGGGACGCTCCGCCCCATTCCGCTGCCGCATCAGGTGGCCGACCTCGACCTTTGCCCCGACGCCGCCGACCCTTATACGCGTGTCGTGACGTGCGGCAGGGTCGTGTTCGTCAATTCCCATTCCGACGAGCCGATGCCCCCCGAGCTGCCCAACAAGGTAAATCCGCACGAGGCCGACATCGTGGCCCGTCTGGCCGTCTCGCTGCTGACGGCGTGGCGCGGGGCCGGAAGGGCTCTCGAGCCCGACAAGACGCTTGGCGTCATCGTGCCGTATCGTAACCAGATATCTGCCATACGCGGCAGGCTCGTGAGGCTCGCCCAAGCCGATCCCGTTTTGGCCGACGTGGCGCGCCGGCTCACGATCGACACCGTGGAGCGTCTGCAAGGCAGCGAGCGCGATGTCATAATCTATGGCTTCACCGTCTCGCGCGCCAGCCAGCTCGAGTTTCTGAAAGATAGCCAGTATGTCGACGGTGACGGCCGAGTCATCGACCGCAAGCTCAATGTGGCGCTGAGCCGCGCTCGCGATAAGCTCATCGTCGTGGGCGACAAGCCAGTCATTTCGACAGTCCCCCTCTTCGAGGCGCTCGTCAGCGAGATGCCTTGCGTCGACCTTTAAACCCGTCGACCTATCTGCCGCAAATGTGGCGGAAGTCGCAACTGGGGCATATCTTGTCGTCGTCGTCGCACTGCGTGAACGGGATGCCCTCGTCGAAAATCTCGCTTATCTTGTCCGTCAGCAGATTCTCGAATTGCTTCTCGATGTCGCCCGAATAGATGAGCAGGCCGCTCTCCTTATCCTTTTTCATAGTGACTTTCCGCGAGTTGCCGTCGTTGGTGTACAGGTCTTTGATGCTCAGCACGTAGGGCGCCATCTCGCCCTTCACTCCGCAAGCGTGGCGCAGCATGTAGCAGTAGGTCATGACTTGCATTATGGCCTTCACTGCCGAATGGCTTTTGGGCGCGAATAGCTCGTCGAGCGACGATATTTGCAACTTTTCCACCTTTCCGGTCTTGTAGTCCGCCACGAATAGGATTCCGTCGGTGTCGGGCTCGTAGTGTTGGCGGTCAATCGTCCCCTTCAGGTTCACGGTGCGCCCGTTGGGCAGTTTTATCGGGAGTCCGTTGACTTTCATTTCCGTACCGACGACTACGGTGTTGGGGATCTCGGTCCTTAGGGTTTGTTTTACCATCTTGCGCAATATGTTGAACGCCAAGATGTTTTGTCCGCCCAGGTCTCTGACTGTCCGCAGATTGTCGTTTTTCAGGACTTTGGCGAATTCGCTCATCAGCAGGGCGTCGAGGGCCTCATTGTCGTCAGCCGTCTTGTCGATGAACTCCCGGGTCAACACTTTCCCTTTCTCGCCATCCCTCTTCTTGTAGAGCCTCTCCATCACGCCGTGGTAGATGAGGCCCAGGATTCGGTTGTCGGCCTCGTCCGTAATGTCCTCGTCGACGCTTATCTGCGCCACGTTTTTGAAAAAGAACAGGAGGGGGCAGTTCATGTAGTCGTTCAGGCTCGAGGGCGACAGCTTGGTGCACCGGGCCATCTGGTCGCGTATGGTGGACTTGTCGACCTCTATCACCCTGGGCTTGCGGAGCGTGATGTTGCCCTGTGCCGAAAGCTCCTCAATCTTCTGCCCATGGATCATGCTCATTTGCATCACGTAGCGGCTTATGATGTTGGGGTGCGAGTCGCCGGCCGAGGTCGGGAATATCATCGTCAGCCGTTTGGCCCTGCTTTTGAGGCGGTAGAAGTAGTAATTATATGTGCTGTCCTTTTCGTCGCTCGTGGGCAGTCCGTTGTTGTGGCGGATCACCATCGGGATCATCGTGTCTGTGCCGCTTGGCGAGTGGGGCCAGTTGCCTTCCGACATGTCGAGTATCGTCAGGTCGTCGAAGTCCACGGCGCGGGTCTCGAGTATTCCCATGAGCTGGAGGCCGCCGAAGGGCATGCCCTTGAAGTCGACTTTCTGCTGGTCGATCATCGAGCAGAGGATGTGCATCAGCATACGCGTCTCTCTGATGTCGTCAATCACTATCTCGATGACCGACTTCAGCCTGCGGGCCACTTTCAACGCCTCCCATATCGTCTCGCGGTCCAGGCTCGCGCCCTCCGTGTGCGCGAAGTGCGACAGAACGGTCTCGAACACTCCCGTGGCGTATTCCGTCACGTCGTCGGGGCCAACCGTCCTGACGATTCTGGTGGTCAGGGCCAATGGTGCCAATACCTCGTCGTCGGCCGATACGAAGCTCATGTTGCGATCGATGAGCGTCCTCACCGCGGCGCGGGTCTCCTCTTTCCCGTCGACGGCCATGACGTAGGGGTGGCGCAAGATTGCCATGACCACATGGACGCTGAACACCGTCCGGCCGTCGCGCCGCCGGTTGTTGAGGCCGCTGTGGAGGTCGGCCATCAGGTGGGCCAGGCCCGAGATGTTCGTGTAGCGCAAGTCGTAGCCCATCGTTACGTTGATGTTCCCTACGACGTCCGTCGGGATGACGCTCAGGGTGGGCAGGAGCATCTGCTCGTCGGTCAGGACTATGGCGTTGCGCCTGTAGTCCCGGCGCGACGCGGCGTCGCGCTCTTCGGGCGTGATGCCGGGCCGGGTGACGCTCGAGAGTATCTCCGAGGCCACGATCGAGGCTTGGTTTTGCGGGTATGTCGTCTTTATCAGGCGGACCTCCTGGCGTTCGGCGGTCACGGCTCTCGGGGGCTTGTAGCCGCGCGGGGCGGGGAACATCTCGACCCATTTGGCCACGGCGTATCCCGCGCCATGTATGTTTTGGCTCTCGCCCGGCTCCAGCATCCACGGCTGGTAGTCCCAAAAGAAGTCAGCGCGGCCCGCCTTGGCCAATTTGGCCATTATCTTCTGTTCCGCGCGGCTCAGGAGGCAGAAGCCTATGAAGACGTAGCGCTTCTCGCCGTCGTCCCATCCGTAGGCGCACGTGTTCTCCACGGCGTCGCGGTATATCATGCCGGTGTATGCCAAACCATTGACTCTCAGCCTGTCGCGAAATCGGGAGTATAGCTCTTCCATGCGGCCGTAGGAGTCTATGAAGCGGCGGTGGACTTTGATCTTGTCGCCCATGGCCGTCTCTTCTTCGGCAAACTCTATTCTCCAGAATTCCTCGATAGCCTCGCGCTGGCGGTCCGAGATGTAGCTCAGGTCGTCCGACAGCTTCTGCCATTCGGTCACGTTGCGGTATATGGCGCCGGCCGACGCCAAGTTCTTGTCGATGTCCTCAAAGTCGTTGATTATCACGCCCGCCCACGAGTAGAACGTCTCAAAACGCATCGGCTCGCTGTCGCAGAGAGTGCTCTTATAGGTGTCGTACAGTTCGCACCGCAGCGTCACTTGGTCGGCCACTTTGAGGCCGCTCCCCCCTACGATGAGGTCGCCCAGGGTCGTGGTGTTGAGACCGAATATCACGTGGGGCTTGCCAGCCCGCTTCAAGACGGCAAGTTGGCGGCTCACCGCGTCGGTGAAGAAGACGCTCGACCTGTGGTTCGGAAAGACGAAGACGGTTTTGTCCCACTCGTTGAGGGGCAGCTGGCGGATGTAGTGTTTGGCCACCGATTTTAAGAAGTCCATTGCGGGGTCTGTTTTTCTCGTTTAATGACAATTTTAGCTCTTTTCCGCGGCAAAACCAATGGATACGACGGGGCCGAGGGACGGAAAAGTGTTTTTTGCCCGCTCCTCCTGCCGTGTTTTGCGTAAGATTTCATGCAGTTTGAGGTTAAATAATTGCAAATTACAACCAAGTTGCAGTTACTAATGATAATTTGAATATATTTGCGGCGTCTAACCTATGAATTAAAACTTGATAGTATGAAAAAACGTTGGATTATCTCTCTCGCCATCATGGTCATATTGGGCGTCTGGGGCTATTTCATACCCGAGCAGCCCGGCCTCTGGGAGATGTCTGAAAACATCGACACGGCCGACCTCGCATGGCTCATCACGTCGACAATCTTCGTCCTCATGATGACACCCGGACTCTCTTTCTTCTACGGAGGCATGGTCCGCAAGAAGAACATCATCTCCACAATCCTGCAGAGCATCATCGCCATGGGCATCGTCTCCGTCCTGTGGGTCGTCGTCTGCTTCAGCCTATCCTTCGGCGACGACATCGGAGGCGTAATTGGCGACCCGCGGACATACTTCATGTTCACCAACGTCGGAGGCTCCGCCACCGACGCCTTCTCCACCAAGATGGGGCTCACAATCCCGCTCGCGCTCTACGCCATCTTCCAGATGAAGTTCGCCATCATCACGCCCTCGCTCATCACGGGCTCTTTCGCCGAGAGGGTGCGTTTCTCGGCCTATATGCTCTTCATGGTCCTCTTCACCATTTTCGTCTATTGCCCCCTCGCCCACTGCACCTGGCATCCCGACGGGCTCTTTAGCTCCATGCACGTCAAGGACTTCGCCGGCGGCATCGTGGTCCACGCCTCGTCAGGCGTCGCGGCCCTCGTCGGCGCGCTCTTCCTCGGTCGCAGGCACGAGCGCAAGTCCGAGCCAGCCAACGTCCCCTACGTCATTCTCGGCGCGTCGCTCCTCTGGCTCGGCTGGTTCGGCTTCAACGGCGGCTCTTCGCTCGCGGCAAACCCTCAGGCCGTCAAGGCCTTCCTCAACACCAATACGGCAGCAGCTACCGCCATGCTCGTATGGATTTTCTTCGACTGCGTCATGGGTCGTAAGCCCTCAGCCATGGCGGCTGCCGTCGGCGGAGTGGTCGGTCTTGTGGCCATCACCCCCTCTGCCGGGTGGGTCTCCGTCCGCGAGAGCATACTCATCGCCGTGATTACCACCATCATCTGCAACCTCGCCTGCCACTGGAAGAACCGCACCTCGGTAGACGACGCTCTCGACGTCTTCCCCACCCACGGCGTAGGCGGCATCGTCGGGACAATCCTCACGGGCGTCTTCGTCTACAAGTACGAACCTGACCTCGCAGCAGAGGGCGTCTCCCACGCCGAGTTCTTCCTCAACCACATCCTCGCCGTCCTCATCGTCTTCGTCTACACTGCCGCCGTCACCTACGGACTTTACTGGCTGACCAACAAGATCATACCCATGCGCGTCTCCGAAGCCAGCGAGCGGCTCGGCCTCGACCGCAGCCAGCACGACGAGCACTACGGACGCCTCCGCGAGCTCGCGGAGTACTACGAGGAGGCAGAGACCTCCACCGAAAAGAAATAGGCCTTCACACTTATCACTACATTTTGTCCATATTTTCCTAAAACGAGGACTGTCGGCCGTGAGGTCGACAGTCCTCTTACTGTTTTGTTCTTATTTCACATATCGCTATATTTGCGTGAGTTAAGCACATACTAAACAGATGAGGCTGAAATCTTTTCTTATGGCGGCCATCATGGCGGCCGTCGCTCCCGTTTCCGAAGCCTACGCGCTCATGCCAACCCCTTTCGGCAAAAAAACTGAAGCCGGGAAAAACATCGTCAATTTCACTATCAAGGTCCGGAATTATCCGCAAAAACCCGTCGTCCTCGGATACTATTTCGACGGAAAAATGCTTGTCAAGGATACAGTCCTGACCGACTCCAAATGCGTGGCGCATTTCGTAGCCGACACCCTCTACCCCGAAGGCCTCTACCTCATCCACTTCCCCGAAAACGGGCAGGTCTTCGACATCCTCATGCCGCACGAGCAGAAGTTCGCGCTCGAGTGCGACACCTTCCCTCAGCAAGTCGAGAGGGCTAAGGTCGCGGGAAGCCGACCAATCGCCAATTTCCTCGACTACCAAAAGTTCATCATAGCGCGGCAGAAAGACTACCGCTCACTCTCCGAACAATACCAGGCCGCCAACGGCGACAAGGAAAAACAGGCCGCCATACGCAAGAAGTTCCTCGAGATGGACTCCCTCGTCACGGCCCACAACGACGAGGTCATCAGCCAAAACCAAGACAACTTCCTCGCCAATTTCCTCCGAGCCCTCAAAGAGCCAAAAATCCCAACTTTCCAGCTCCCCGACAACCTCACCCCCGCGCAGCGCGACTCCCTAAGGCAGGTCAAGGGCTACTACTACTACCGGGCCCACTTCTACGACAATTTCGACCTCACCGACGACCGGCTCCTCCGAACCCCATTCTTCTCCGACAAAATCAAGAAATACTTCGACGAGTCTGTGCCTCAAATCCCCGACACCGTGGCTGCCGAGGCCATAAGGCTCATCGAGATGTGCCGCCCAAACGAGGAGATGTTCCGCTACTTCGTCTCCACAATGTACAACCGCTGCAACCAGAGCAATATCATGGGCATGGACGCCGCGCTCGTCCAGCTGGCCGACAAATACTACCTCTCCGGCGAGGCCACGTGGGCCGAGAAGAAGTTCCTCGACGACCTCCGTGAGAATGTCGACGGCATACGCTATACGCTCATCGGACTCAAAGCACCCGACCTCCGGATGCCATCCGTCACCGACGAGTGGTTCCGACTAAGCGAGGTCGAGGCCCCATTCACGATTCTCGTTTTCTGGGAACCATCTTGCGGTCACTGCAAAAAAGAGGTCCCACACCTCAAGACCGCCATCCTCGACAAATATGCCGACAGCGGCGTCAAGGTGTTCGCGGTCTATTGCCAAGTCGAACTGGCCCCATGGAAGGAGTTCATCGAGGAGCACCAGCTCGAAGGCTTCATAAACGTCTACGACCCCTACGGACGCACTGGCTACCGCCGATTCTACAACATCAAGAGCACCCCGACAATCTTCGTCCTCGACAAGGATAAGACCATTGTCGCCAAGAAACTCGGGGTAGACCAAATTGACGATTTTTTGGCCCACGAGCTCGGACAAAAGTAACCGCAGGACAATGACTCTGCCCCCCCTCAAAACCACCCTCCGAGCCGCGCTCGCCGTCACGGCCCTCGCCGCCTTCCCGGCCTGCAACGAAGACGAGTCGCTCAACAACCCGCCAAAAATCTACTTCGCCTCAAGCGGCGATTTCGAGATTGCCCCGGGCGACACCCTCATGCTCGAGCCCCGGATCATCTACGACTACGATTCGCGCTACGCCTGGTACGACGCCGAGGGCAACATCCTCTCCAATGAGCGAGACTACCTCTTCGTCACTTCACAAATGAAGGACTACAAGTTCTTCTTCTCCATCGAAAACAGCGCCGGAGCCGACACCTTCGCAATCAGCGTCTCTGTACAGCTGCGCGCCGATTTCGACGAACTCGACAATTTCTCCACCAAAAAAAAGTCTGTCCTCGCGCTCCTGCCCGACACCCTCCCCGGCGCTTTCCGCTGGAACGGGCTCGAGTTAGCCAATGCCATAAACGCCGACACGTCAATGTGGTACGGGTTCGCATTCTCCAATAAGGCGACATCTTCATCCACCCAGGCCTCTGCCGTCATCGGCACGGCCTACGTCTCCACATCCTCCACTTCCTCCTCCAACGCCTACATGGCCGTCTGCGCGCCATCTTCATCGGCCAAGGTGCTCTTCCCCAGAGCCTACACCCCTAAGTCCGTCGACTTGGCAAACGACAATTTCATCTACCTCGCCAGCAAGTTCGGCTTCACAACCGCCGATTCCGTATTCGTCTCACCCGCCACTTTCGCCGACTACTATACCGTCCTGGTCGAGGGACTCGACGAGAACGGCATGAGAAACGGCGCGAGCGTCTCCCTCGATTTGGTTGATTGCAACTACGACAATCCCGCCAAATACCTCCGCTCCACAAAATGGAACACACTCGAACTCTCTGAGCTCGGACAAGTCCACGGCCTCCTCTTTAGCGTCAAGACCTCGCTCACGGGCTTCCCGCCGCTTTTCTGCATCGACAACCTTAGGCTTCAAGACTGAATCCCCCATGCGCAACGACGAGAAACTTAAGGCCTCAACCCCGCCAATCTTCGGGCGTCTGAAAGATTTCTCCTCACTCTTCTGGTCTTTCTTCAAAATTGGATTCTTCACGTTTGGCGGCGGACTCGCCATGATTCCCTTCATCGAGGACGAGTTCGTGGCAAAACGTAAGTGGATCTCATCCGACGATATGCGGGAGATGGTCATTCTCGCGCAGACACTCCCGGGCGTTATAGCCGTCAACGTCAGCATCTTCGTCGGCCAACGACGCGCCGGATGGCTCGGGGCTTTGGCCGCCATAACCGGCACCGTCCTACCCGCCCTGCTCTCCATCATACTCATTCTCGCCCTGCTCAAAGGATTTGAAGACAACCTCTACGTAAGAATGGTCTTCGTCGGCATCAAGGCCGCATCCGCAGCCCTCATCCTCGACACCGTCATACGCATGAGCCGAAAGACGCTCGCCACCGACACCGCCTGCTGGATCATCGCCTCACTCGGGCTGATTGTCGTCATCGCGGGGTTCTCAGCCGCATGGACCGTCGTGTTTGGCGCTCTCGCGGGACTTGTTTATTTTTACCACCGCGACAAGAAAACTAAGCTAAATTCATGACCTGCGTATACTTGTTCTTCATATTTTTCAAGGTTGGGCTGATTGGCTTCGGGGGTGGCTACGCCATCCTCACCCTCATCTTCCAAGACGTCCAGACCTTCGGGATCATGTCCGCCCACGAGTTCGCCAACCTCGTGGCTCTCTCACAAGTGACCCCGGGACCCATAGCCATAAACGCCGCGACCTACGTCGGCTACAACGCCGCCGGAGTCCCCGGCGCCCTCCTAGCCACGTTCGCAGTCTCACTCCCATCGTTCATGCTCTGCATGATCGTGCTGCTCTTTCTCGAAAAGTTCAAGACCAACACTGTCGTCTCAGCCATACTCGCCGGTATTCGACCGGCAACGGTCGGCCTCATGGCAAGCGCTTTCCTCTTCATGGCTCAGACCGCCGTTCTGCCCGACTACGATGTCGCCGACTCTTTTTTTCGCAACATTGAAAGGACCGACTACGTCGCGTTTGCCATTTTTATCATTACTTTCGCCGTCATACACACTCGAAGATTTGGCGCCATAACGCTAACTCTCGCTGGCGGCGCCCTCGGCGTGCTGCTCTCTTCCATTTTCCAAAACAACTGATGCCTATGAGGCCCCGCAACTTCATATTGCGCTTCTTTTCACTCCTCTTCGCCTTGGCAACCTGCGCTGCCCTCCAAGCAGCGCAGTGCAACGTCCTCATCCTTTGCTCATACACGCCCGAGTCCAACAACATCTCCCGAACCGTCGACACTTTCGAAGACGAGCTCAACCTGCATGGCGTGAAGACCAACATCATTGTAGAGTCCCTCGGTATCGACAACTTCGCCGATGTCACGACCTGGAAAGAACGCATGATCTCCATCCTCGCCCACTACCGAGTGCCAAGCAAGAGACCCGACATCATGCTCCTCCTAGGACAAGAGGCCCTCGCCACCTACCTAAGCCTCGACATATCAGACATCCCAGAAATCCCCGTCCTATGCGGACGATGCAGCCGCAACTATGTCGAAATCCCAAAAGATACCCAAACTTGGGATCTCGACAGCCACGACGTTATAGACGTCAACGTGCTCTACAACATCGTCGGAGGCTGTTTCTACGAGTACGACATCGACAAAAACATCAAACTCATAAACTCGCTCTATCCCGACATCAAGAGCATAACCTTCCTCTCCGACAACAGCTACGGCGGAATCAGCCTCTGGGCCCACGTCAAAAACAGCGCGCTGCGCTTCCCAGGCCACTCTTTCAACTGGCTCGATGGCCGAAACCTCACAATCGTATCCGCCGTCGACACCGTCGCCCAATTACCCGATACCACCGCGCTCGTCGTCCTAACATGGCGCTACGATAAAGACAGCCGCATCTATCTCAAGTCCTCAATCTCCATGATGAGGCAAAACAACGTCAACCTGCCAGTTTTCACGATCTCCACATCAGGACTTGACGACTGGGCCATCGGCGGCTACATTCCGCAATACGAAGAACTCGGACCACTCCTCGCGCGGATGCTCATCGACTTCCTCACCTCCGGAAAAACTCACCTCTACTTCATCCCCTCACATTACATCTTCGACTTCGGAGTCCTCCAGAGCCACAACATCCCCGAATCGGAACTCCCCGACGGCAGCGACGTCGTCAACAGGCCCCAGAGCGTCCTCCAAATCTATTTCATACAGATACTCTCCGCCAGCATCGCTTTCCTCGCGATTCTCATCTCCCTCATTGTCGCAGTCATAAACCTCCGAAAGGTTCGTTGCCTCACCCGCAACCTGTATTACAAACAAGTAGAGCTCATCGACGCCAAGAACAAAGCCGAGGCAAACAGCCTCCTCAAAACATCCTTCCTCGCCGACATGAGCCACGAAATCCGAACCCCACTCAACGCCATAATCGGTTTCTCACAAGTGGTAGTCAAGCAAGGAGAGGCACTCTCCCCCGACGAGAGAGCCAAAATCGTCGAGATTATCGACCGCAACAGCACCCTCCTAACCAGCCTACTCAACAGCATCCTCGACATCACAAGCATCGAGTCCGGCCGAGCCAAGTTCCAGATACAAGACATCGACATGGTCGAGCTCTGCAAAGACTCTATCGCAGAGTGCGAGAGCGCCAACGCCAGCAGCGGCCTCGCATTCCTCTTCAAGACCGATATGCTCGCATTTGTCCTCCGTACCGACATGAAACGAGTCCAGCAGGTCATCGGGCATCTCATCGGCAACGCCGTCAAGTTCACCAAAGAGGGCTCCATCACCCTCGAGCTCGCCAAACTCGAAGACGGCGCCGCGCGCATCTCAGTCTACGACACCGGCCGAGGCATCCCGGCCGACAAGGTCGAGGAAGTTTTCGCGCGTTTCGTCAAACTCGACG
>JAFPDB010000041.1 GCA_017390085.1 Bacteroidales bacterium
ATCAACCAGGAGTTTGGAGACGAGATTCGCAACGGCCACGCCCAACCCACCCATGTCAAGAACCAGATGGCGGTTGTCGCCGTCGTCGGAGACCGAATGAAGCACAACACCGGCGTCTCCGGCCGACTCTTCGATGCCGTCGGCAAAAGCGGCATCAACATCTACGCAATCGCACAAGGAGCAAGCGAGGTCAATATCTCTTTCGTAATCAGGGAGGACGACCTTCGCAAGTCACTCAATACTGTCCACGACGCTTTCTTCCTCAGCCGCTGCAAGGTACTCCAAATATTCCAGACTGGTCTCGGCACCGTCGGTGGCAAACTGCTCGAAAAACTTGCGGCCCAAGCCGATAAGCTCCGCGACGAATACAAGCTCATCATTCGCATTGTCGGAGTCGCCAATTCCCGCCTCACACTCATCGACGAGCAAGGAATCGACCCCACTACAGCCAAACAAAGGCTCGAAAAGGAGGGCAAGCCTCTCGCCAACACCGACTTCGCCGAGGCAATAAAGAAACTCAACCTCGCCGGCTGCGTCTTTGTCGATTGCACCGCAAGCTCCGACGTGGCATCCCTCTACGATTTCATGCTGGCCAACAACGTCAATGTTGTCACGGCCAATAAGATAGCCTCCTCTTCCGCCTACGAGCATTACCTCTACCTCAAGACCACTGCCCGCGAAAAAGGGGTCAAGTTTCACTACGAGACCAACGTAGGAGCCGCGCTCCCTATAATCTCCCCAATCAACGACCTCATTCGTAGCGGCGACCGCATCGTCAAGATGCAGGCCGTCCTCTCCGGAACGCTCAACTTCATCTCCAACGCGCTCGCGCAAGGCCGCAAACTCTCAGAAGTAGTAGCCGAAGCTAAAGCCAAAGGATACAGCGAACCCGACCCCCGAATCGACTTGTCCGGAATCGATGTCGCCCGCAAGATTCTCATCCTCGCACGAGAGGCAGGCTACGGCCTTGAGATGTCCGACATTCAGCGCACGCCCTTCGTACCGCAAGAGATTCTAGACACCCCAGACGTAGAGACATTCATGGAAAAACTCAAGTCCCTCGACGACCATTACGCCTCCATCAACAAGGAGCTCGCCGCCAAAGGGCTCATCCGTCGCTACGTCGCCACTTTCGAAAACGGCAAAGTCTCTGTAGGCTTCAAAGATGTCGCGGAGAACGACCCCCTCTATTTCCTCGACGACACCAACAACATTGTACTCATAAATTCCGACAACTACAAGGATCACCCACTCGAGATTAAGGGTTACGGTGCAGGTGCCGATGTGACTGCCGCCGGTGTCTTCGCCGACATCATACGTGTCGCCAACCTCTCCTAATCCGCTCAATGTGAACTTCTTAGGTCATGAAATTTTATAGCACTAACAACAAGAATCACGTAGCCGACCTCAAGACCGCTGTTCTTAAAGGTCTTGCGCCCGACAAAGGACTCTATATGCCAGAGAGCATCCCCGTCCTTCCCAAATCCTTATGGGACTGGGTCCCTGGGCGTTCCATGAGCGAAATCGGCTTCGAAATCCTCAAGCATTTCTTCTGCCCAGACATCCCAGAAGACAAGTTCAAGGCCATGGTCGACGACGCTTTCAACTTCCCAGTGCCTGTCGTCAAGGTCAACGACCGAATTTCCTCACTTGAACTCTTCCACGGACCCACTCTGGCCTTCAAAGATGTCGGCGCGCGCTTCCTCGCCCGAGTAATGTCCTATTTCGCAGACTTCGGCGGAAAGCCCATCAACGTCCTCGCCGCGACCAGTGGAGACACGGGCAGTGCGGTCGCCAATGGTTTCCTTGGCGTACCCAATGTCTTCGTCCACATCCTCTACCCGTCAGGTCTCGTAAGCAAACTCCAAGAACTCCAGTTCACCACGCTCGGACAAAACGTCACCGCCTACGAGGTTAAGGGCGTTTTCGACGATTGCCAGCGAATGGTCAAGGAGGCTTTCATGGACACCCAGGTCAACCAGCAGAAGATTCTCACCTCCGCCAACTCCATCAACCTCGCGCGTTTCCTGCCCCAGAGCGTCTACTACGTCCATGCTCTCGCGCAGATTCCACAAGAGAAGTGGAAAGACCTCGTCATTTGCGTCCCCAGCGGAAACTTTGGCGACATAACCGCAGGTCTCGTGGCCTATAAGATGGGTATGCCTGTCAAGAGGTTCATCGCGGCCGTCAACGCCAACAAGGTTTTCCCCGAGTTCCTCGCCTCTGGCGAATACAAGCCACAGCCATCCGTCCACACACTCGCCAACGCCATGGACGTCGGCGACCCAAGCAACTTCGCCCGCGTCTACGAGCTCTTCGGTCGCGATGTCGATCAACTCCGCAAAGTAGTCTCCAGCTATAGCTACTCCGACGAGCTTATCGGTAAGACCATCTCACACGTGAGCGAGAAATTCGGCTACATCTGCGACCCACACGGTGCCGTCGGTTTCGCCGCCCTCAACGACAACCTCGCCGACGGTGAGACTGGCCTCTTCCTCGAGACAGCCCACCCCGCCAAGTTCATCGACACCGTCGAGCGTTTCTGTGGCCAGAAAGTCGAGATTC
>JAFPDB010000042.1 GCA_017390085.1 Bacteroidales bacterium
GCCACGGCCATCAACTTCCGCATCGACGAGGACGCCGACGTCTTGCGCCTCACATACAAAGACAACGGCTGCGGATTCGACCCGCGCCGCGTGAGCGAGGAGCAGCGTCAAGGAATGGGACTCTACAACATCGTCTCACGAGTAACATCCATCAAGGGCAGCTACTCCTTCCGGACGGGAGGCGAGGACGCCGACCCCTCCGGCACCACTTCCGGCCAACACGGAATGGTGGCCGAAATATGCGTCCCGACAAAAGATAAATAACCCACCGACATGAACATCTGGCTCGTCGACGACCATCACCTCTTCCGCGCCGGCTTCCGGACACTCCTTTGCCGACTCCGCGACGCCAACGTCACTTTCGAAGCCTCAAACGGGCAAGAGTTTATCGACCACCTCGTCGTCGCTAAACCCGACATCGTCTTCATCGACATCGCAATGCCAGTCATGGACGGGGTGCAAGCCACAGAGACCGCGCTCGCCCAGTTCCCAGACCTTAAGATCATCATCCTGTCAATGTATGGCGAGAAAGAATACTACACCAAGCTCGTCGACCTCGGCATCAGCGGATTCCTGCTCAAAAGCTGCGACTTCAAAGAGGTCGAGATGGCCATCGAGGCCGTCAAGAACGGAGACTACTACTTCTCGCAAGAGCTACTCCAGCAAATGATCTTCCAAAGCTCCGCATCCCAACCCGACTACGACCTTTCGCAACGCGAGCGAGACATCCTAACAGAGATTTGCAACGGCGAGTCAAACCAAGAAATCGCCGACAAGCTCTTCATCAGCAAAAGGACAGTCGAAAAACACAGGGCCAACATAATGATGAAGACCGGATGCGGAAACACCGCCAGCCTCGTGGTCTTCGCCGTCAAAAACGGCCTCTACAAGATTGACAACAAACACGCCTGACGAACAAGCCCCCAAAACCGCCGCACAGAAAAATCACACTTTGTCATTGCCATTCAAAAAACAATTTTTACATTTGTTTAGAACCTTACTCAGCGACAAGCAGCCTATGACGCACTGATACTCATTTTCTTCCCCCCTTTCGCACAAAATACACTTTTGCGTATGAGTATCCATAGTCCCGAAAAACGGACGGTTTTTTAAGTTGGCTTCCAAAAAAACCAACGGTCGGGGAGTGGCCCGCGTCGTCAATCACGACCCAGCCACGCCCATCACAGCAAAACATCATCAGCAAACCCCAGGCTTGCTGGCCGACGTTGTCGCCCATTGCACGACGGACGACGCCACTTCAAAAAACTCATCCCACAAAAAATGAAAAGCATGTCCCCATCAACACCAGATAGCGTCCTGGTCTGCCGATTCGCCGATGGAGATGAACGGGCTTTCACAACCCTATTCAACCGGTATTTCAACAACACCGTCCAGTTCATCACCGCCCTCTCAGGCGGACGAGACACCGCAATCACGCCCGCCGACATCGCCTCCGAAGCCCTCTTCAAAGTCTCCGAGGCCATCCAGACCCGGCACTACTCGCCCAACGGCAAATTCGCCGCCTACCTCGCACAAACCGCGAGAAACCTCTTCATCGACTACACCCGCCGGACTAAAAAAGCCCCAATCCCGCAAAACAGGCTCGCCAACGCCGAGACCGACGACAGCAAAATCAACCTGCTCTTCGGACTCGCGCCCGCACCTCCCGACAACACCGAGTATTGCGTGGCCAAAGACAAACTCATCGACCTTATCCACGAAGAGGTCGAGAGACTCCCCGACTTCCAGAAAACCGTCATCGGCGAACGCCTCAAAGGCTTCAAATTCATCGACATAGCATCCAGGCACAACGCCCCCACAAACACCATCCTCGGACGTCACAAAGACGGAGTCGACAAAATCCGCCGACGGCTCACAAAACACCCCGTCACGCAACTTTACCTCACATCACTCGCAGAAGACTGACCAACAACGCCCCCCATGCCAGCCCCATGCCTCTCCCCCGCCGGCCTCAGGATTCGCCTCAGGCCATGGCGCGACGACGACGCACAGCGCCTCTACCACATCGCAAGCGACCCCGAGCTCGGCCCGCGAGCCGGATGGATGCCGCA
>JAFPDB010000007.1 GCA_017390085.1 Bacteroidales bacterium
TTCCACGACGAAGAAGTAGGGTGAGATTTCCCGGTCGTAGTAGAGCGTCAGTCGTTGTCCGATTCGGACGTCTTTTGTCGGGAGGGCGTTCCACTCCATTATCTGGCTGACGGTGAGCTTGTATTTCATAGCGATTTTGTGGAGGTACTCGCCTTTGGAGACCACGTGGGTTATGGTGTCGTGCTTGATGAGCATGTTGCCAAAGTAGCCGGTGAGGTCGGGAGCGGCGTCGGGGCGTAGCTGCCTCTCGTTGCGGATGAAGCGTGAGACGTTGCTGCGCGGCAGTGTGAGGCGGCGCGGCGTGTCGTCGTAAGGGATGAAGTCCTTGATGTATTGTGGGTTGAGTTGTTGGAGGACCTCCCTCTTGACGCCTGTGGCGCGGCTAATCTGGTCGAAAGAGAGGCTCATGTTGACGTAGACGGTGTCGATGTCGGCGAGGGTGAATGCAGGGCGGGCGGGCGTGACGTTGTGTTGCCTGTAGTAGTTCATCACGTAGTTCACTGCAATGAACGCTGGTACGTAGGATCGCATCTCGGGCGTCAGGTAGGGGCTCAGCTCCCAGAAAGTCAGTTTGCCGCCACCGGCTCTCTCTTGCGCCTTCTGCACTTGACCGAGGCCCCCGTTGTAGGCGGCGAGGGCGAGTTGCCAGTCGCCAAGGTTCTGGTAGAGGTATTTGAGGTAGCGGCAAGCGGCGTCGGTGCTTTTCCTGACGTCGCAGCGGTCGTCTTCGTAGCTTGTGACGTTGAGGTCCATCATCAGGCCGGCGTGGTAGAGGAACTGCCACAACCCCATGGCCCCGGACTTCGATTTGGCCTTTGGGTCGAGGGCGCTCTCGATGACAGCCAGATATTTAAGCTCTTGGGGAAGATTGTATTTGCTGAGGTACTCCTCGAAGATGGGGAAGTAGAGCTCAGCCCTGCCGAGGATGTTGGCCAGATGGTCGCGTCGGCGGGCGAGGTAGACGTCGATATAGGCCCTGACTTGGGTGTTGTACTCGAGGGTTATGGGGCTTCGCTGGTCGAGCTGCTCCATACGCCGAGCGTAGATGTAGTCAGGCACTTGAGGATTGGTGCCGAGACCTTGCGAGAGGGCTTCGGAGGTGGCGATGAAGGGCATGAGGAGGGTCAGCAGCATCGCGAGGCGACGCATGACGATGGTTCCGTATGCCTTGTTTATCATCGTGGTATAGTTCTGAGCCTCAGAGGTTTAGTGAAGTGGGACGAGTGGCGTGGCCATGTCGGTAATGGCTCTGAAAATGTCCGCCCCGTTGGCGTAGATGACCAGGGCGAGAAGGAGGATCATGCCGACGTATTGCGCCACTTCGAGAACTCGTTGGCTCACTTTGCGCCCCGTGACCACTTCGAAGAGCAGGAACATGACGTGTCCGCCGTCGAGCGCGGGGATTGGCAGGATGTTCATGACGGCCAGGATGATGGCGAGGAAGGCTGTGTTGAACCAGAACGACTGCCAGTTCCAGCGGTCGGGGAACATTTTGGCGATTGTGCCGAAGCCGCCGACCTTTGTGGCCCCTTCGCGTGTGAAGAGCATCGGGAGCTGGCGGCAGTAGTTGACGAGCATGTCCTTACCCTTGATGATGCCCGCGGGGATGGCCTCGATGAGGGTGTATTGGCGCGTCTTGGGTGTGAACCAGCGCGTCGGGCCGCAGAGGTAGAATCCGATTTTGCCGTCGGCTGAGACTTTGGCGTCGAGGGTGTCGCAAACGCCCGACTGGCGGACTACGACGAGCTGGGCCGTCTGGCCTCTGAGGCTGTCGAGGACCGTCGTGAAGACGTTGAACGAAGGGTTTGCCACGCCCGCCACAGAGGTTATGGAGTCGCCACTGAGAAGCCCGCATTCGGCGGCCGGGGTGCCTGGCATAACGGAGTCCACGACTACCGGGGTGCGGAAGGCGAAGAGGGCCTGATTGGCGTCGCCCCTGAGGATTGTGCGGAAAAACTCGTGGGGGAGCTGGATGCTCATGGGCACGCCGTCCCTGACGATGTCGACGGAGCAGGAGTCTTCGAAAATTATGGGGTTGGCAACGTCTTTGTAGGTCTCGGCCTTAACGCCGTTTACGCCCACGACGTAGTCGCCGTCTTGGAAGCCGGCCGACTTGAGCGCGTCGCCGAACTCGAATCCGTATTCTGCCCGCTGCGGTATTGTACAGATAATAATCCGGGCTTACGTCGGGGTCATTATTGAATTGCGCCGTTGCGCCTTCTGCGGTGTAGGTGCCTATTGCCGGAGTTGCCGAATTGTTAAA
>JAFPDB010000043.1 GCA_017390085.1 Bacteroidales bacterium
AAATGCTTTTTTCACTCTTTGCATTTTTTGCAATGGTTGAAAGGAATTCATGGTCATTGTAATCCGGCACCATAACGTGCGGTATAAGCACAGGAACATAGTCCGTCCGGTGTTCAATAAACTCAAGAAATTCTGAGCAGGATTCACTGAAAGTTTCGTTCAGTTCTGCGACAAGCGGACTGAAATTAATGCCTAACAGTTTTTTACCGCTTTCTATTGTTTCTGACGGTTCATTTTTGGTGAGAGTGAAAGGCGGGCGTCGCTTTCGCTCATGCCCTGACCGTTGTCGACGACCTGTATATGAGTCCGCCCCGCATCCTGGACCATCACTTTCACGTCCGTCGCGCCGGCGTCTATCGAGTTCTCCATCAACTCCTTGACCACCGAGGCCGGGCGTTGGATCACTTCCCCGGCGGCTATCTGGTTGGCCACCGTGTCCGGCAGCAGGTGTATCTTGTTCGTCGTCACTTTTTGTGGTTCTTTCTCTCGTCACGCATCCTGTCGCGGACGTCAGTTGCTTTGGAGGAACAGGCCTATCAGGTTGTCAAGCTGGCCGCCCAAGTATGCGTAGAGTATTCCGCAGAGTATCAATACGATAAGCCAGCGGCGCACGAACCTCTGGCGGCTGTTGTCTTCCATGCGGGGCTTGTAGGCCGCGTGCCGCATCCGCATCGAGCCGGCGCGGAGCATTCCGCCCGTCCCAGCCAGTTTCTCCACTTCGTTCGTCAGGCCCAATTCTTCGCGCCGCCGCTTGATGTAGTCCTTGTCGGGGTTGTAGTACAAAGGCTTGTAGTCGAAGACTTTATGCTTCGGCAGCTGGATGAATGATTTCATGGTAGGGAGTTTTTTTTTGGGGGGGGGCTAAATCTCGTAGTCGGTGCAAGCCCTGACGCTCAGCATCTCGCCCACCTGCTTGGCCACAGCCACGTGGCGCGGGTCTGAGGCGTAGGCCGCGAGGCCAGCCAGATCGTCAAATGTCGCCACTAAGGCCAGGTCGAATTTCTCTTTGGGGTTGACGTTTATGCCTATCTCAATGCTGCGCAGGCTCGCTATCTCGCCTTGCAAGGCCAGGAATTGCTCTTTGAGGTCCGCAAGGCGGTCCGCCTTATAGCTCTGCTCGATGTCGTCGCGCAGGCTGAAGAGTACAATGTGCTTTATCATCGCGTTTGGTCGCTTTTCCGCAAAAATAACGCTTTTGGCGTTACCACACTTTGTAAAAGAATGTTTTACGGCTCGCTTTTTGTAACTTTACGCTTCAAAAATGTCTCTATCTCGTGAATCATAACAATAACGATGGGAAGCTCCGCAAGCCCGCCAACGACAAGGCGAGGGAGTTCTCCCCACGGGGCACCGCCGCCCTGCTCACCGTCGGCACCGACGACGTGGTCTTCGTCAACGTCGAGGCCATTCCCGAACTCTCTTCGCCTCTCTACCTCTCCGAACCCATGCGGCGTACGTGGGAAGCCCGCCCGCGCCCCGACGACATGTCCCCCGAGGAGGCCTACGCCGCAATGGGCCATTGCGCCGAGTTCGGAAGGGTGGCCTGCGTCACCGTGGGCGTAATACGGGCGCGGAAAGACGACGAAGCGCCATACTTCATCACGTCGACCTACGTCTCCGACGACGAGAGGCAGGCCCTTTGCGATTTTTCCGAGATGATAAACAATTTCTTCATCCGCCAGCCGCAATCCCATTTCGTCTGCGGACACGACATCCTCCGCTCCCAAATCCCATTCTTCGCGCGGAGGCTCATTGTCAACAGGTTGCCGCTCCCGTCCCTCTTCGACAGGCATGGACGCCGCAAACTCGCCGAGAGCGTCATCGACACCGCAGATTTCTGGGCAATGTCCGATGTCGCCTCGCCCAGGGTGCCAGCCCCCCTCCTCGCCTCGGCCCTCGGCATCGACGTCGACCCCGACGACTACGACGCCGCCACGGCAACGAAGCTCTTCCACGACGAGGCCGACCTCGACGCCCTCGCCCAACGCTCCGAGCGCAAAGCCTTCACATCCGCGCAAATCTTCCGCAGCCTACGAGGCGAGAGCATCATCCTCCCCGACCGATTCATCCGAAAAGACTAACCCACTCCACATGGCACACATCATCCCACTCCGCGGCAAGTCCCCCGTCATTGGCAAAGACTGCTTCATAGCCGAGACGGCAACCATCATCGGCGACGTCGTCATCGGCGACGGATGCAGCGTCTGGTTCGGAGCCGTACTGCGTGGCGATGTCGCGCCAATCAAGATCGGCGACCGCGTCAACATCCAAGACAACGCGGTCATCCACGGCACATTCGAGCGCCACGACACCGTCATTGGCTCCGACGTCTCCATAGGCCACGGCGCCATCGTCCACGGAGCCAAGATTTCCGACCGCGTGCTGATTGGAATGGGCGCCGTCGTCCTCGACGCCGCCGTCGTCGAGCCCGACACCATAATCGCGGCGGGCGCAGTCCTCACGGGCGGCAAGACCGCCGAAACCAAAGGCGTCTACGCAGGAGCCCCGGCCAAACGGATTAAAGAACTCTCGCCCGAGCTGGCCGCCGACACCATCACCCGCATCGCCTCGCACTACGCCTTTACAATTTCACCAAGACGCAATTTCCCATCTTGCATTTCATAAATCACGTCACAATATTTTGCCACTTCCATATCATGTGTAATAATCAGAACTGTTCTTCCTTCTTCGTTTTGTTCTTTTAGTAACTGTAAGATTTGTTTGGTATTTGCGCTATCCAGCGCCCCTGTTGGTTCATCTGCCAAGATAATCTCCGGCTCATTGACAATTGCTCTAGCAATTGCTACACGCTGTCTTTGACCGCCTGACAATTTATGAACTGGAACGTTATATTTTTCTTCCATGCCCAATTTTTCCAGCACTTCTATTATTCTTTCATTCCTCTCTGCTCTCGATTTTTTCTTTTTGGCATACATAAGTGGTACTTCCACATTTTGGAATACTGTATTTCGTTCGATTAGCGCAAAATCCTGTACCACAAATCCTAGATGCGTATTTCGCATCTTTGCCTTTTCATTCATAGATAATTTTCGCACCTCTATCCCCTCTAATTTATAGTCACCATAAAAATCATGCTCCATCAAGCCAATAATGTTTAACAATGTGCTTTTTC
>JAFPDB010000044.1 GCA_017390085.1 Bacteroidales bacterium
AATGTGTTGTTATTCAGTTATTTGACACTACTAATATACAACATTTTTAGCCATTTACCTAATTCATTTTCAGTTATTTAGCCCAACTAGGAAACTTTAGTGAACCAGACAAACGACTCAAAAACAACAGCATACCTCGTCGACGCCTACGCCATCATATATAGGGCCTACTTCGCATTCATGCGCAGCCCAAGGGTCAACTCCAAAGGGGTCAACACCTCCGCCATCTACGGCTTCATGACGTCTTTCATCGACCTCGTCCTCAAACGTCGCCCGCAATACGCCGCCGTGGCCTTCGACATCCACGGGCCCACCTTCCGGCACGAGATTTTCCCCGACTACAAGGCCAACCGGCAAGCCCAACCCGAAGACATTTCCGTCGCCGTCCCCTACGTCCATAGCTTCGTCAAGGCACTCGGCATAGCCGAGGCCTCAGCCGAGGGCTTCGAGGCCGACGATGTCATTGGCACACTCTCCCGACGCTTCGCCAGCCAAGGTTGCCAAGTCGTCATGGTCACCCCCGACAAGGACTACGCCCAGCTCATCGCCCCTTCCGTCGCCATGTTGCGACCCCATACAGGCTCCGCGCCCGATCTCATTTCCGTCGACGACCTCCCGACACATTTCGGAGTCAAGTCCCCACAGCAAGTCATCGACCTGCTCGGCCTTTGGGGAGACGCTTCCGACAACATCCCCGGAAGCCCAGGCGTTGGCGAGAAGAGGGCCAAGGAGCTCCTCGAGGCCTACGGCTCCATCGATGGCGTCTACGAAAACATCGACTCCATCAAGGGAAAGCTCCGAGAGCGACTCGTCGATAACCGCGACACGGTCCTCCTCTCCCGACGGCTCGCCACCATCTCAACCGACGCCCCAGTCGACCTTACACTCGAAAAGGCCAAGGTCAATCCTCCCGACTGGGATGCCCTCGAGGCAATATTTGCCGACCTCGAGATTCGCAATATGGCAGACCGCATCCGCTCGGCTCTCGGCATCACGACCGACGCCCCCGACGACCAACCCACGCTCTTCAGCTTCGCCGCCCAGAAGACCGACAATGTCGCGCTGCCCGACGAAGCATTCCTCGCCACCGCCGCCACGACGCCACACGCCTATCACCTCATTACGGACGATTCCGACCTCGAGGCGCTCCGCGACAAGCTTATCGCCGCGCCCCTCTTCTCTTTCGATACCGAGACCACGTCCGTCGATGCCGTCTCCACATCCATCGTCGGTTTCTCCGTGGCCATCGAGCCCGCCGAGGCCTGGTTCGTCCGACTCCCCGACGACGAGCAAGAGGCGAGGCGAAAGCTACAAATAGTTGCCCCGGCTTTCGCCAACGGGCAGAGTCTCAAAGTCGGCCAGAACATGAAGTTCGATTCCATCGTCCTCACCCGCTATGGTGTCGAGATACGCGGCCCGCGTTTCGACACCATGGTCGCGCATTTCCTTCTCCGTCCAGCCGCGAGGCACAATATGGACGCTATGGCGGTCGAGCTTCTCGCCTACAGCCCCATCGCTTTCGAGGAGCTTGTCGGCTCGGGAGCTAAGCAGGCCAGGGTCGACAGCGTCCCCCTCGACAGGCTCACCGAGTACGCCGCAGAGGATGCCGATGTCACTCTCCGACTATATCAGGTTCTCAATAAGCAGATTGAGGCCGACCCCGAGATTCGCGATATCTTCCGCTCCATGGAGATGCCGCTCGTGGCCGTCCTCGCCGACATGGAGAAACAGGGGGTCTCTATCGACAGCCGGGCTCTCGACCGCTACGCTGAATATCTCCGCCAGCGAGTCACAGAATGCAAGGACAAGATTTTCAGCCTCGCCGGCGTCGAGTTCAATGTCTCCAGCCCGCGTCAGGTTGGCGAGGTCCTTTTCGAGAAGCTCAAGATCGACCCCAATGCCAAGAGGGGCAAGAGCGGGGCATACCCCACCAACGAGGAGACGCTGCAAAAACTCGCCACAGAACACCCCATCGTGGCCGAGGTGCTCTCCTATCGCGGTCTCCTAAAGCTTCTTGGGACCTATGTCGAGGCCCTCCCCAAGCTCGTCAACCCCACCACGGGCCGCATC
>JAFPDB010000045.1 GCA_017390085.1 Bacteroidales bacterium
CAAGGCACACCTCCTCCCCGTAGGAGGCTGGCTGTACAAGGACACGTCGTATCCCGACCTGTGCCTCGTGTGAGATAGTGTTTTGTGCCAACAAGCTCCGCACCGGTTATGCGTCAGAAAGTGAGTCAACGCATACGCTCTGCCAAAAAGCGCAGAAGCGGAGGCAGTCGAGTCCACATTAACCAAATAGCTCAGCTGCTTCGGCACAAATGGCGGCAATCCGCCCGTCGAGACTGACCAGCAGATTTGATGAGCTTTATTGGCCGACGTTCCCAAGTTTCTCGTCATGATGTGGCTGCAATACGTGCCTCTCTTTCCGACAGCCGATTCATGATTACATAAGGACGAAGTCTTTCACTAACCAATTCAAAACACATGACTCGACAAAACTTAACCGGCCTCTCCGACGAACTGGTTACCCGCAACCGCGAGACCCACGGCCCCAACGTGCTAACCCCTCCCGCGCAGCAACCACTTTGGAAGAAATTCCTCCAGAAATTCTCCGACCATCTCATAATCATACTCCTCGTCGCTGGATGCCTTTCCGTAGGAATCTCCATCTATGAATACTGCGGACTCAACAAAGACGCCTCCGTTTTCTTCGAACCCGTCGGAATCTTCGTCGCCATTCTCCTCGCCACCGGACTCGCATTCTTCTTTGAGCTCAAGGCCGATAAGGAGTTCGAACTCCTCAACCAAGTCAACGACGACGAACCCGTCGAAGTCATTCGATCAGGCTCAGCCCGCCGAGTCCCAAAACGAGACATTGTCGTAGACGACATAATCGTCATCTCCACAGGCGAAGAAATACCTGCCGACGCCGAACTCATATCCTCCACCCACCTCAAGGTCGACGAGAGCACTCTCACCGGCGAACCCGTCTGCGACAAGACCGCCAACACCGAACTCTTAGACCCCCAAGCCACATTCCCCTCCAACCACGTCATGCGCGGCACCAAAGTCATGGAGGGACACGCCGTCGCACGAGTATTCGCCGTCGGCGACAAGACCGAAAACGGCAAAGTCTACCATGCTGCCCAAATCGACTCCTCCGTACGCACTCCCCTCAACGAGCAGCTCGACGGCCTCGGTAGTCTCGTCACAAAGCTCAGCTACACCATCGCCGCGCTCGTAGTAATTGGCCGATTGCTCATCTACCTCTGGCCTGTCATCACGACGTCCCAGCCCCTCGTCATGGTCGACTTCCTCGCCTACATGCTGCAAACGGTCATGATTGCCGTAACCCTAATCGTCGTCGCCGTCCCCGAAGGCCTACCCATGGCTGTCACCCTCGCCCTCGCCTACAGTATGCGGAGCATGCTCAAGACCAACAACCTCGTCCGCAAAATGCACGCCTGCGAGACCATGGGAGCAACCACCGTCATCTGCACCGACAAGACAGGCACCCTCACACAGAACCAGATGCGAGTCAGCGAGCCACTCTTCTTCAATCTCACTGATTCTGGCAAACTCTCTTCCGACAAGGCCTCCACAATCATAGCCGAGGCCTTGGCAGTTAACTCCACAGCCGACCTCGACACTACCGACAACGCAAAAACATCCGTCATAGGCAACCCCACCGAAGGAGCGCTCCTTCTCTGGCTCAACCAGCAAGGCGTCGACTACAGAGCCATCCGTACCTCCGTCACACCAATCGACGAGCTGCCCTTCTCCACCGAACGGAAATACATGGCTTCGCAAATCCTCGCATCCGACGGACGAAAAGCCCTACACGTCAAAGGCGCACCCGAAATAATCCTCAACCTTTGCGCATCAATCGCCGGCGGAAAGTCGCGACAGGATGTCCTCGAGCAACTCGAACAATTCCAGAAAAAAGGTATGCGAACCCTTGGCTTCGCCTACAAAGAACTTCTCGACAATCAGAAACCCATATCCGACGGCCGAGTCGTCGCCAACGACCTGACCCTCCTCGGCATTGTCGCCATCGCCGACCCCGTCAGACCCGACGTGCCGGCCTCCATCGAGGAGTGCCAAAAAGCCGGAATCGCCATCAAAATGGTAACTGGCGACACCGCTAACACGGCAATAGAAATTGGACGCCAAATCGGACTTTGGGATCCCCATGCAGATTCCGATGCCAACATCGTCACTGGCCCCCAAATCGCCGCCATGTCCGACGCCGAACTCGACTCTCGAGTCCAAGACTTCAAGATTATCGCCCGCGCACGCCCCATGGACAAGAAGAGGCTCGTCGAGAGCCTGCAACGTCACAACGAGATCGTCGCCGTCACGGGCGACGGCACCAACGACGCCCCCGCCCTCAAAGCCGCCCACGTCGGACTATCAATGGGCGACGGCACCTCGGTCGCCAAAGAGGTAAGCGACATCACCATCATCGACAACTCTTTCAGCAGCATCGGAAAAGCCGTTCTATGGGGGCGCTCCCTCTATCAAAACATACAGCGTTTCCTGCTCTTCCAGCTCACGGTCAACGTCTCCGCCTGCCTCATAGTCCTCGTCGGAGCATTCATGGGAGTACAATCCCCACTCACCGTCACCCAGATGCTCTGGGTCAACCTCATCATGGACACCTTCGGAGCAATGGCCTTGGCCTCACTTCCCCCTTCACCAGCCGTCATGAACGACAAGCCGCGCGATCGCAAGGCATTCATCATAGACCGACACATGGCAATGGAGATTTTCTCCATAGGTGGACTCTTTTTCTTCATCATGCTCGTCATGCTCTACATTTGCCAGCACGCCGACATCCGCTCCATGACCGATTTCCTCCACGTCTCACTCGCCCAGCCCAATGGGCTAACGCTCTACGAGCAGACCCTCATCTTCTCCGTCTTCGTCATGACGCACTTCTGGTATATGTTCGATGCCCGTGCCTTCAAGACCAGACGAAGCGCGCTAAGGCTCAAGGGATGCAGCGGTTTCGGCACCATCACCGCGGTCATCCTTGTCGGACAAGTGCTTATTGTCGAGGTCCTCTACAAATTTTTCGATGTCATGCCGATGGCCTTGTCCGATTGGCTAATCATCACCATCCTCTCCTCCCTCGTCCTATGGGTGCGAGAGGTCAAAGTGATCTTCCTCCCAAGGGCCTGACAACATCGCCCGATTCTCCGGCATCATTTTGCCTTGCGCGATAAAATATTTCAAAAACGCCAATAAAACTCACAAGCCACGCGAAGGTTTAAACACAAACTTCATTATTTAAGAAATAATTCATATCTTAGCGCATCGGAGGGTAAGGACGCAACTCGTCCAACCTTCCGATTTTTTGTGTCTGAAAACTTCTTAAGTAACAACTGATAATGAAAGTAGACGTTCTCCTGGGCCTCCAATGGGGCGACGAGGGAAAAGGTAAGGTTGTCGACGTCCTAACACCCGGCTACGCCGCCGTCACGCGTTTCCAAGGCGGACCAAACGCCGGGCACACCCTCGAGTTCGAGGGGCAGAAATACGTCCTCCGATCCGTCCCCTCGGGCATCTTCCAGGGCGACAAAGTCAACATAATCGGAAACGGTGTCGTTCTCGACCCCGCACTCTTCAAGACCGAGGTTGAGCAACTCGAAGCCTCCGGCCACGACCTCCGCTCCCGACTCCTCATCTCCCGAAAGGCACACCTCATCCTCCCAACTCACCGACTCCTCGACGCCGCCTACGAGCGTGCCAAAGGCGACGGCAAAATCGGTACCACAGGCAAAGGCATAGGCCCCACCTACACCGACAAAACCAGCCGCAACGGACTCAGGGTCGGCGACATTGAGCACAACTTCGAGGCTAAGTACAAGGCCGCTATCGACCGCCATAAGCAAATCCTCGGACACTACGGCTACCCGCTCGACAAACTCCCCGAAATCGAGAAAGAATGGATGGCAGGGCTCCAGAAACTCCGCGAATTCACTTTCATCGATAGCGAGTTCTACGTCAACAACCTCCTGTCAGAGGGCAAAAAAGTCCTCGCCGAAGGCGCGCAAGGCACCATGCTCGATGTCGATTTCGGCTCATATCCCTTCGTGACATCCTCCAACACCGTCTCCGCAGGCTCCTGCATAGGCCTTGGCGTCGCGCCCAAGAATATAGGCGAGGTGTTTGGAATCTTCAAAGCCTACTGCACACGCGTGGGCAGCGGTCCTTTCCCTACTGAGCTGTTTGACGAGACCGGCGAGCAAATCCGAAAGCTCGGCCATGAGTTCGGAGCCGTGACGGGGCGCCCGCGCCGCTGCGGTTGGATCGACCTCGTTGCCCTCCGCTATGCCGTCATGATTAACGGCGTAACGCAGCTCATCATGATGAAGAGCGACATCCTCGATGCCTTCCCGACAATCAAAGCCTGCGTCGCTTATCAGATTGGAGACAGGCAGACCGACGAGATGCCATTCGACATAAACGAAGGTGTCCAACCCGTTTACATGGACTTCGAGGGATGGAACACACCCATGGACAAGATGACTTCCGAAGAACAGTTCCCACAGAAGTTCGTCGACTACGTCAAGTTCATCGAGAGCTACCTCGGTGTCCCTGTCAAGATCGTCTCCGTAGGCCCCGACCGCGACCAGACTATCATCCGCAAATAGATATGCCCCACAGCCGAACTATTGCGGCAACAATCAGAAAATCAACCCCTCCGAGTGCCCATACTGGCGCGGAGGGGCTTATTTTTCTCAACTCTTTTTCTCCTCAATGACAATAGCCGAACAGAAGAAAGAACTCCGACGAAAGGTCAGGCAACTTAAAGGTCTGCTGACCAAAAGTCAGAAAGACGATGCCGCAAGAAGGCTTGTCGTCAAGGCCATGGCCAACCCCGATGTCAAGGCAGCCAAGAACGTCCTCTCCTTCTGGCCCATGCCCGACGAGATAGACCTTGTCGCGCTCAATCTAGCCTTGCGAAACGCGGGCAAGAATGTCTACCTCCCCATAATTATGGGCGCCGACCTCGAATTCCACCTCTTCCAAGGAGTCGACAAGCTGATTCCCGACCCTGACTACGGCATTTTCCAACCCCCTCTCAACTCCCCGGCTCTGCCGCCCGAAGCCTCCCAGACCGAAGACCTCGTAATCTTGACACCGGGCATAGCTTTCGCACCCGACGGCCGAAGGCTCGGGCGAGGCAAGGGCTTCTACGATAGGGCGTTCCTCGACTTCCCTTGCGCCGTCCGCATTGGAGTGGGCTTCGAGTGTCAACTCGTCCCCGACGTGCCTACTGATTGGAACGACGTCCCACTCGATTTCCTCATTCTCGGCTAATAATTGACATCCCCTTCCAATTAACGACATAATGGAAAACAACATATTCCACTCACTTATCGCCACCCAACTCGGCCTCAGGCCCCCGCAGGTCCAAAACACTATTAAGCTCATCGACGAAGGCGCAACAGTACCATTCATAAGCCGCTACCGCAAAGAGGCAACAGGAAACCTCGACGAGGTGGCCATCGGCTCCATTGCCGACGCCTATGCCAAACTTAAAGAGCTCGAGGCCCGCAAACGTACCATAATATCCACCATCGACGAGCAGGGGAAACTCTCGCCAGAGCTTCGCAAGCTAATCGACGAGACGTGGGACTCCACAAGGCTCGAAGACCTCTATCAGCCATACAAGCCCAAGCGCAAGACACGAGCCGCCAAGGCCCGCGAGCAAGGGCTCGAACCCCTCGCCCTGGCCCTGATGTCCGGTTCTTGCGCCGACTGCGAACTCGCCGCCGAGAAGTACCTCACCGACGACGTCCCCACCACCGGCGACGCCCTCCAAGGAGCCCGCGACATCATCGCCGAATGGGTGGCCGACCAGCCCGAGGCGCGCGAGGCCGCCCGAAACGTCTTCCGCCGCGAAGGTGTCGTCGCCACCAAGATGGTCAAGGGCAAAGAGGCCGAGGCCGAGAAATACCGCGACTACATCGACCGTCAGGAGATTCTCGCCAAATGCCCAAGCCACCGCGTCTTGGCCATGATGAGGGCGCAATCCGAAGGGGTGATCAAGATGTCCGTCGCCCCGACCGACCCCGACTCCCTCCTAAGCCGCCTCAATCGACGGTTTGTCAAGAGCCCCTGGACGGCCTCACAAGTCGAGATGGCCGTCGCCGACGGCTACAAACGGCTTCTCGCCCCGGCCATGGAGACCGAGATGGAGGCCGAAGCCAAGCAACGCGCCGACACCGAGGCCATCTCGGTCTTCGAGACCAATCTTCGGCAACTTCTCTTGGCCGCACCCCTGGGCCGGCATCGAGTCCTCGCCCTCGACCCGGGCTTCCGAACGGGTTGCAAGGTCGTATGCCTCGACGAGCAAGGCACCATGCTTTGCCACTCCGTAATATACCCGCACCCGCCACACTCCAAGACCGCCGAGGCCGAGGCCGAGCTTCGCCGACTTGTCGACACATACC
>JAFPDB010000008.1 GCA_017390085.1 Bacteroidales bacterium
AGGCCACTACTGCCGCAAGTCCGTCACCACAAATACTGACGGGACAGTGAGTTACGGACTCCTGGCCGGGGCGGACGGCAACAAAGACCAAAGTTATTTCCTATGCCAACTAAATCAGGACCAGCTGTCGAAGGCCATGTTCCCAATTGGCGATATGACCAAACCTGAGGTGCGCCAAATCGCCACGAAGCTTAACCTCGTGACGGCGCATAAGAAAGACTCCCAAGGCATCTGCTTCGTCGGCAAAGTGGACTTGCCCGTCTTCCTACAGCAAAAACTCAAGGCTCAAGAGGGCAAGGTCTTCCTGATTAGGCCCGACGCGGAGATTTTCGCCCGCGACTGGTCGCCTGCCTATGCGGAGAATCCATCGGTAGAGGCACTCGAACAGCTGGCGCTCCCCTACCACCTGCACCCGAAGTGGGGAGAGAAAGTGGGTATGCACCAAGGCGCGCAATTCTACACAATCGGGCAGCGCAAAGGCCTCTTCATTGGCGGATTCCCCGAGCCCCTTTTCGTAATCGGGACTAACATCGAGCACAACCAAGTCTTTGTGGGCATGGGCGACAACCACCCCGGGCTACATCGCAACGTACTGAAAATCAATACAGGCGAAACTCATTGGCTAAAACCCGAAAACGCCATGAGCATAGGGCAAAGCCGCCGTTACGCTTGCCGAATCAGATATAGGCAGCCACTTCAGCAAGGGCGTGCCATAATGACGCGGAGCGGCCTTTTCTTCGTATTCGACGAAACGCAACGCGGTATCACTCCAGGGCAATTCGCCGCCCTCTACGATGGCGACGAGATAGCCTGCTCGGGACCGATAGCCTACTAAAATCCTTACGACAAGCAAAGTCTCGATACCGATGTCAAGACTTTCATCCATCCTACTGATAATAACGCTCACGACACTTCAGGCAATTGCCCAGCAAACGCCCGGGGTGGCGGTCCTGATTGTCAAGGGGCAAACGGAGATTGAAGGCAAACACCTTGGCATCAGACGCATTCGCACCTACGATGTCTCGTCGGCCGAAATCCCGCAATCATTCGACGGTTTCCGCATCCTCTTCATCGCCGACACCCACTACCCCAGCCTTTTCACGGACCGCACGCTCGCGAGCCTCGGCACAGTGGTAAGCGAAATCGCGCCCGACGCCATAATGCTCGGCGGCGACTATCAAGAGGGGTGTGAGTACGTCGAACCCCTTTTCGCCACAATCATGAGACACCCCCCGAAATATGGGGCCTACGCAATCCTTGGCAATAACGACATTGAGCGATGCACCGACACGATAATCGACCTCATGAGGGCCTACGACATAAAATTTGTCGAAGACACGGCTGTGAGAATCAACAAGGGCCACTCCCACATCACAGTGGCTGGCGCAATCAACACGTACAAAGCCTTTGAAGAGAACCCAAGCCCCACGCTCAACCTGCCACCCGAAGAGTTCGTAATCTTGCTGACCCATACTCCCGACTATGCTGAGGATCAAGACATTGCCAACACCGACCTCGTACTTGCCGGTCACACCCATGGAGGGCAAGTGACGTTTCTGGGGTTCTTGGCGCCCGTCACGGCCTCGCACTATGGGCAGCGATTCTTGAAGGGACTTAACTACAACACGGCCGGGCAGCCGGTCATAACTACGACTGGCATCGGGACCTCGCGGCGCAACATCAGGCTCTTCGCTCCAAGCGAAGTCGTACTGCTGACCCTCCACAGCTGGAGCAGGAACGAGAGACTCCCCGAGCCAGACATCGCCATAGACACGAGACCTTATCTCTCCCAACCAATAACAATCGTACCCGAAACCACATACCAGGAACCTCTAAACATTCCACAAAAGCTATAGCCCGCATATTACGAAAAAACTACACTCATGAGACTAATTACAACAATAGCGGCGTTTGGCATTGCCGCGCTTAGCCTCGCGCAGAGTCCCGAGGTCAGCGTTTCCGAACTATACGACAACTGGGCTTTCAGCCCCGAGCGCCCCGACGAACTACGCTCCACGCCCGACGGCAAGAGCTACACCATCATATCGCTCGACGGCAAGAGCATTGAGAAATACTCATTCGCCACAGGGAAAAAGGAGGCTACCCTAATAAGCCTCGACGACCTTAGGGGCGAGAGCAATCTGAGCTTCATAAACGGATATGAAATCTCCGCCACGGGCGACTTCATCATGGTCTGGGGTAACGTCCAGCCCATCTACCGCCGCTCCTACACGGCCGACCACTACGTGATCGACGTATCGCACAAGACGATTTTCCCAATATCGGAGACCGGGGGTGAGCAAGAGGCCACATTCTCGCCCAACGGCTTCGTGGTCAGCTACATAAAGGACAACAACATCCACCTCTTCAAACTGAAGTATCGCAGCTCGAGCGACGTGACCAAAGACGGCCAGAAGAACAAAATCATAAACGGAATCCCCGATTGGGTGAACGAGGAAGAGTTCTCCATAAACCGCTCATACGCATGGAGCACGGACAGCAAGCAACTCGCCTACATCAAATACGACGAGACCCTGGTGCCCGAATACTCGTTCCCCGTCTACGCCGCCAGCAACCCACGCCACGAAGAGGCTGAATTATACCCCGGCAGCTACACATATAAATACCCTAAAGCTGGCGAGAAAAACTCCAAGGTCTCGGTTCACGTCTTCGACCTCGACACGCGAACCACCAAAGACATCGACCTTGGCAAAGACGACTTCTACATTCCCCGAATCCTCTGGACCGGGCAGCCAGACCAACTCGCCATCCTGAAACTCAACAGGCTCCAGAACAAACTCGAGCTGATAGGCGTCAACACCCGCTCGCTTGTCAAATCCACAATCCTTACGGAGACCGACAAACGATACATCGACGAGCCTGCATATAACGAGCTGACATTCATCAACGAAGGCACTCAATTCGTCATGACGAGCGAGCGCGACGGCTGGTTCCACCTCTACCTATACGAGACGAACGGCACCCTCAAACAGAAGATTACAGACGGCGACTATGACGTCACGGCATTCTACGGAGTAGACGCCACGTCGCAAAACTTCTACTATCAGGCCGCCAAGCGAACCCCCATGGAGCGCGAAGTCTACGCATTCAACCTCAAAAAGGGCACGACAACGGCCATTGCCGCCCGCCCCGGCACAAACGACGCCACATTCTCGTCGGGATGCCTCTACTTCGTGGGGCAGCACTCGTCGACAAAAGACGTCCCGACATTCTCCGTCTTCGACGCCAAGGGCAAAATGCTGCGCACCATAGTCAGCAACGACGAGCTGAAAGCCAACGTCGCCACCCATTTCATTTCAGCCAAAGAGTTCATAAAAGTGCCCGGTGCCGACGGCCAACAACTAAACGCGTGGATCATGAAGCCTCGCGACTTCGACGCCAATAAGGAGTACCCCATGCTCATGGTCCAGTACAGCGGTCCGAACTCGCAAGAGGTCCTCGACAACTGGCAAATCGACTGGTGCCAGACGCTTGCGGCCCGCGGCTACATCGTGGCTTGCGTCGACCCTCGCGGCACGGGAGCCCGTGGCTCGGAATTCCGCAAGTGCACATACTGCAACGTAGGCAAATTCGAGAGCGACGACCAGATTGCCGCGGCCAAATACTTTGGCGGGCTGCCCTACGTCGATGCCGGCCGTATCGGCATCTGGGGGTGGAGCTTTGGCGGCTTCACGAGCTCGCTATGCCTCGGCAAGAGCGACGTCTTCAAGGTCGGCATATCCGTCGCACCCGTCACCAACTGGCGGTTCTACGACACCGTCTACACCGAGCGGTTCATGCGCACCCCCGCGGAGAACGCCCAAGGCTACGACGGCAACAGCCCCATAAGCCACGCGGCCAACTTCACGGCCAAATACCTCCTCATAGCCGGCACGGCAGACGACAACGTCCACTATCAGAACCAGATGGAAATGGTCGACGCCCTCGTCCAAGCAGGCAAGCAATTCGAGATGTTCACCTACCCCAACCGCAACCACAGCATCTACGGAGGCCACGTACGATCGCACCTCTACCAACTGAAGTTGAACTTCCTCCAGAAGAATCTCTAAAGAAACGTCATGAAGCAAGCCGTCATCACAATCCTGCTATTGGCATTATTGTCAGTCCGCGCCGCGGCAGCCTCTGACAACATATCGTTCAAATACATAACGATAAAGGATGGGCTGTCGAACAACAAAGTCAATAACGTCTACCGCGACAGGATGGGCTTCGTATGGTTCTCCACGACCTGCGGCCTCAACCGCTACGACGGCTACACCATGACGGCATTCCTCCAGACCGACTCCGACAGCACGAGCCTGGACGACAACACCGTCATCTGGGTCTGCGACCTCACATCCGACAAGCTCCTGGTCCGGACAAACAGCGGCTTCTCAATCCTCGACAAGCGCAAAGAGCGTTTCTCGTCGGCCGCCCACATTTTCGACATGGCTCACGTAAACCAATGGAACGCCGTGGTCTTCGTCGACAGCCATGGCGACCTTTGGCTGTCGGACAATGAGGCTTGCTCGGTCTACTCGACGGAGTCCAACACCATGACGCAACGCGGGCTCACGGGCGGCTCGCCAGCCCCCATCACGGCGTTCTGCGAATCGGCCGGCAACATATACTTCATCCAC
>JAFPDB010000046.1 GCA_017390085.1 Bacteroidales bacterium
AGAAGGATAAATTGGAGGGCGTCCGTCATGACGACAACCCTGTCGTCGTCTTCTTCCGAATCCACGTCAATTGACGCCGAACGCCCACGTCCGCTCCGCGGAGTTGCCGCACGAGTCCTCGACTCTGACGCGCAACGTATGCTTGCCGCGCCCTATCCCCAAGTAGCTTATTTTCCCTTTCAGGCGACTGTTTTTGTAGTCGTATTCAAACACTTCCCACCGGTTGTCGATCCATACGGAGTAGTTGGCAATGCCGCTCTGGCCGTCGCTCACGCCAATGTAGATCCAACTGTCCCGACCGAGCGCGTTGCCCTTGTTGTTGATTCTCACGCTCGGCGCGATAGAGTCGATTCCGAGCGTGTAGGTGCCGAATTGTGAGACCTTTGCCTCAATCACGTTCACGCCCCTCGCTCCCGTGTCGACGCTCATCTCGCCCCCTATGTAGGTGAGGCTTTTGGCTCCCATCTGCCCAACGAACACCTTGCGGCCCATGCCTTTCCACCGCTCCGGCACGGGAATGGTCAGTGTCATCGGCTTTCGCAGGGCCACGTTCGGGTTGCCAATGCTAAAGGAGGGCGGCAAGTTCGGGCCGCGGTTGTTTCGCGATATACTGACATACGTGTCGTCAAAGAGGCCGTGGCGCGGGATGAGGACCTCAACGCCCAACGTGTCTTTCACCCACGTGCGCTCGCGGTCCACGAGTTCGCCCGCGGGCTGCGCCTTTTTGCCGAGAGCCTTGTTGCGGCGCCCGCGGAGGCTGAAAGTCATGCTGCTCTTGTTCCCCGCAAAGTCCAGAACCTCGTATCGCATTTTGTGAGTCTCTCCATCGCCCACGGCAATGGGTGTCTTTGCGGTTCCGTAGATTGGCAGCTGGTTGCCCGCGCTGACGAGGCTGCGTTGGACGAAGCGGCGGTTGCGGCGCAGCTCGCCATAGTCGATGTGGCTGTTAATGTGGCGGCTCACGTCGAATGGGTAGTGGTCCACTCGCGAGTGGAAAATTAGTTCGTCGCCGTCGAATAGGTTTATCTCGACCACTCCGCAAGGCCGCCCCCCTCGCACCACGTAGTCCGTGCAATGGATTCCGACCCCGACCTCGCCAATGGCGTCGATGGTTTTGCCGTTGGCTTGCGCCAAAGTCAGGTAGCGGTCGCTCTGTCCGCCCGCCACTTGAGCGTCAGCCCCGAGGGCGTAGACCTTTATGCCGAAGATGGTTGGCGCGATGTTGTCGGCGGCCGTCTCGATGAAAAGCATCGGGTTGAGGGGTTCTTCGCTCTTGGTGTTGCGCACCTCAAAGTGGAGGTGCGGGCCGCCCGAGCCGCCTGTGTTGCCCGAGTAGGCCACAACCTCGTCGCGCGTCACGCCCACGGCCCCTTTTTCGAGGAAAATCTCCACGGCGAATGACTCTTTGGCGTATTGCTCCCGCCTGATCAGGCTGTCGATTTTTGGGGCGAAGCCGTTCAAGTGGCCGTAGACGGTCGTATGGCCGTCGGGATGGTCAATGTAGAGGGCGCGCCCGTAGCCGTAGGGCCCCACTTTGACGCGGCTGACCCATCCGCTTTCGGCGGCATGGACCTCGATGTTCTCCACACCTGCCGTCCCCATGTCGAGGCCGGAGTGGAAGTGGTTGTTGCGTAGTTCGCCAAACGTGCCGCTGATGCGGTAGGGCGTTTTTAGGGGTTGGGCGTATAGGGTGGCGGGGCTTTCTTGGGCAAGCGTGTGACCAGCGGCCGCCATGAGGGCCATTACCGCCGTGAGGATTCGTTTCATTCTGATTCTCAATATGTTTGGCTGTCCCGACCCAAGGTGGCGAGGTGGGGGGGGCGGGGTCAAATCTTGCCCCGCAGGGCGGTCTCGGCCGCGGCAAGTTTCTCTACCGTCCCGACATCGAACCAATACCTGTCGGCAGGGATTTGGCATCGGCCGATGGCGAAGTCGGCCGCATGATCCAGGTACGCGCCTATGATTGGCAGCGGGCGAGCCTCGCCAAAGGCTCTGACGAGCCGCTGCTCGACAACGTGGAGGCCGTTGAACGCTTCGCGCCATCGGGGTGGCGAATTCCGCGCAGCTCGGCTCTTGTTGTTTTTGACGTCTTCCCAACCGCACAAGAGGTCGTCGGCGGTGAAGAGCAGGTGGCGCGTCGAGGTGCGCGGGCTGGTCAGTAGGGTGGCGTCCCAGCTCTTGTGGCGGTGAGTGCCTATTAGCTCGGCTATCGGGGCGTCGGTGGCCACGTCGGCGTTGCCAATCACGACGGGGCCGTCGTCGGCCATTAGGGGCAGCGCCTTTATGAGTCCGCCGCCAGTGTCGAGAAGCTGGTCCCGCTCGTCGGAGATGACGATTTCGGCTTGCCATTGCCCGCGGTTCGAGCCAATGAAGTCGATAATCTGGTCGGCAAAATGATGTACGTTGACGACGATATGGTCAACGCCCGCGGCCGTCATGTGGTCGAGGGCGCGGGCGAGCAGCGGTCTTCCGCACAGCTCGACGAGAGCCTTGGGGCGGGTGTCGGTCAGCGGGGCTAGGCGTGTGCCGAGCCCAGCCGCGAAGATCATGCCGTTCATTCTTGCTCAGTGTGTTTGAGCTCGACCTCGACGGCGGGCCACCCTTGCTCAATCCATTTGGCTATGATCTCGGCGCAATAGACCGAGCGGTGCTGGCCGCCCGTGCACCCGAAACTTACCATGAGATTGGTAAAACCGCGACTCAAGTAGCGCAAGATGCTGATTTCCAGAATCGACTTGACAGCCTCGAGAAAGGGTTTCATC
>JAFPDB010000047.1 GCA_017390085.1 Bacteroidales bacterium
GGAGCTCGAGAAGCAGACCAAGACCTATCAGGACATCTTCGAGAGCTACATCGAGAACGTCCCCGAGGCCCAACGCCACGGCATCACCATATGGACCCTCTCCGACGCCGCAGATGAACACGAATTCTGGCTCAATGGCGACGCGCCAAACCTCTTCACGGCCGACCTCGAGCGCAAGTGGGCCTACAAGGGAGTTTGCGACGGCATCGCCGGCGAGGATCTCGGCGCCAAACTCTCGGGCGACAGCTGGAAGGACAAGAACTACCAGGACCGCTCCGAACTTGAGGCCGAGATGGAGGAATCAGAGGAAAAGGAATAAGCCCATACCCCCACATCTCGCAATAACGTAAAAATCAACATCTTAGAATCACTATGCCTTTTGCGGGGCATAGTGATTCTTTTTGAATAATTTTACTATCTTTGATTATTGGTTAGCGAACAGAACAGAATGGCAAAAAACTAACAGCGAACCAAAACACACCCATGAACCCTCTCCTTAAACTCACCCTCGCTACGGCTCTCGCACTCGCGCCCATGGCGGCCTCGTCGCAATGCCTGCTCACGGGCGAAGGCCAACAGATGCAGCTCAGCGTCGACGGCAAACCCTACATAATCCTCGGCGGCGAGCTTGGCAACTCCTCGGCGTCGTCCGAGGCCGACATCAAGCGTATCTTCCCAAAGCTCAACAATATGGGCCTCAACACGGTGCTCGTCCCCGCCTACTGGGACCTCATGGAGCCCAGCGAGGGAGAATACGACTTCGCGCTCATCGACGCCGCAATCCGCGAGGCAGAGGCCAACAACCTGAAGGTCGTCTTCCTTTGGTTTGGGGCCTGGAAGAACTCCATGAGCTGCTACGCGCCAGAGTGGTTCAAGACCGACAGCCGCCGTTTCCCCCGAGCCCGAACCAGGCAGGGCAAGCCCCTCGAAATCGCCAGCGCGTTCTCCCCAGACGTTCTGAAAGCCGATCAAAAGGCGTTTGAGAACCTTTTGAGGCATATCTCCGAGACCGACACGCGCCACACCGTCATAATGCTCCAGATTGAGAACGAGATCGGGATGCTCGAGAGCGCGCGCGACTTCTCGCCCGAGGCCACGCGCCTTTTCGACGCGCCGGTCCCGGACAAGTTGACCGACTTCATCAAGGCCCACAAGTCCACGCTCCACCCCGAGCTGCTCGACCGATGGAAGGCCGCTGGGGCCAAGACCTCAGGCTCCTGGCCCGACATCTTCGGCACCGACGTCTACGCCGAGGAGATTTTCATGGCCTACCACTACGCGGCCTACGTCGAGCGTCTCGCCCAGACAGCCCGGCGCTACACCCGGATGCCACTCTACGTCAACGCCGCCCTCAACAGCCGAGGTCGCCAGCCGGGCCAATACCCGTCGGCGGGCCCGCTGGCCCACCTAATCGACATCTGGCGATGCGCCGCACCGACGCTCGACTTCATCTCGCCCGACATCTACGACCCAGGTTTCGAGCAGTGGGTTGAGCGCTACGCCATCCTCGGCAACCCGCTCTTCGTCCCCGAGATGCGCCTCTGCGAAGCCAACGGCGCGCAAGCCTTCTACGCTTTCGGAGAGCACAGGGCCCTGGGCGTGAGCCCATTCTCCATCGAGAACGGCAACGAGCAGGGCAAGCTCAAAATGGCCTACGACGCCCTACGCTCGCTCACCCCGATTCTCTCCTCCGACGCCCCGCGACATGGAATGCTCTTCGAGTCGCCGGCCGACGAGAGGCAGTGGCTCGAAGACGGCGTGCGCATCACGGCCCGACACTTCTTCACCCTCCCGTGGGATTCGCGCGCCACCGACGGCTCGCCTTGGCCCGCGGCTGGTGCCATGCTCATACGCCTCGCCCCGATGGAGTACATTCTCGCGGGCTCGGGCGTCGTCATGACTTTCCAAAGCCAGGATGAGGCCGAGGCCTCGGCCGCCGCGCAGGCTCAGCTCGGAGAGGACGGATTCGCCACCGCAGGCTCTAAGCCCGATGCCGCCAAGGCGGCGCGGTGGAATGCCAAGAGCCGCGTGGGCATCGTCAGCGTCGACCAAGTGGAGGTGCTGCCCGACGGTCAGCTACGCCGAATCCGCCGCCTAAACGGAGACGAGGACCACCAAGGGCGCCACGCGCGCATCGGGGTCGACAATTTCCAGGTTTTACACATCAAACTCTATAAATACGAATGACAAAGTCAAGAGTACTCGCCTCACTCGCCGCCGCCCTTGTGGCCGCATCGTCGGCTCTCGCGCAGCAGGCCTCTTTCGAGATCATCAAAGACGGGAAACCCGTTGACCTTTGTGTCTCTGCCTCCGCCGACAAGGGGGTGCTCAGGGCCGTAGGCAGCCTCGCGTCCGACATCGAGTCCGTATGCGGCACACGCCCCGCCATCGTAAACGCCATCTCCGACTCCCGACCGCAGGTCGTCATCGGCATGATTGACGACGAGATGACCCGAGCCGCCAAGGTCGACCCCGCCCTTTTGCGCGATTCCGCCGAGAAACACCTCATCATCGCGCAGCCCCAAAGGCTCACCATAGCCGGCGCCGACAAGAGGGGCGTCATCTACGGCATCTATACCCTCAGCGAGCAGCTCGGAGTCTCGCCATGGGCCTGGTGGGCCGACGTGCCCGTAGCCCGACGCTCCGACGTCTCCATCCCCGTCGGGACGACGACCCAAGGCTGCCCAAAGGTCAAGTACCGAGGCTTCTTCATCAACGACGAGTGGCCAGCCTTCGGCAGCTGGTGCATGGCCAAATTCGGCGGCGTCAATTCCAAGGCCTATGAGCGCATTTTCGAGCTGCTACTCCGCCTGAAGGCCAATTTCATGTGGCCCGCCATGTGGGCCTCGGCTTTCTTCGACGACGACAAGGCCAACGGCCCGCTCGCCAACGAGATGGGCATCATCATGGGGACTTCCCACCACGAGCCCATGAACCTCGCCCAGCAAGACTGGAAAAGGCGCGGAGAGGGACCATGGAATTTCAAGACCAACCAAGCCAACCTCGAGAAATTCTGGCGTTCCGGAATCGAGCGTTCAAAGGACTGGGAGACGGTCGTGACCGTAGGTATGCGCGGCGACGGCGATGAGCCCATGGGCGCAAGCACCGAGATCGCGCTCCTGAAGAAAATCGTCGACAGGCAGCGCAAGATTATTGCCGATGTCACGGGCAAGAAGGCCAGCGAGACCCCACAAGTATGGGCCCTCTATAAGGAAGTCCTCGACTATTACGAGAAAGGGATGCGGGTCCCAGACGACATCACGCTCCTGCTCTGCGACGACAATTGGGGCAACGTCCGACGCCTACCCGACCTCAACGCCAAACCCCGTAAGGGCGGATACGGAATGTACTACCACGTCGACTACGTCGGCGACCCCCGCAACTATAAGTGGCTCAACGTCAGTCAGGTAGAGCGAATTTGGGAGCAAATGACGCTCTGCTACAGACATGGCGTCAGGCAGCTTTGGATTCTCAATGTGGGCGACATCAAGCCCATGGAGTACCCCATCCAGTTTTTCCTCGACCTGGCCTGGAATCCCGAGGCCATGAAGGTGGAAGACATACGTCGCCACACGCTCAAGTTCTGCCAGACCCAATTCGGGAAAGACTATGCCGGCGAGATTGCCAACCTCATCGACCTCTACACCAAATACAACAGCCGGCGCACACCAGAGATGCTCGACGACCAGACTTTCAGCCTCGACAACTACGACGAGTGGAAGCGCGTCCGCGACGACTACCGCGAGCTCGAGACAAGGGCCAACCGCATAGCCTACCTCCTCCCCAAAGAGTACGACGACGCTTTCGACCAGTTGGTCCTCTTCCCCATCATGGCTTGCGCCAACCTCTACGACATGTACTATTCCGTGGCGGTCAATAAGAGGCTTGCCGCCCAAGGCGACCCCGAGGCCAACATCTGGGCCGACCGAGTCAAGGAACTCTACAAGGTCGACTCGCTCCTCAACCGCCACTACAACAAAGACATAGCCGGCGGCAAGTGGGACCACCTCATGGACCAGACCCACATCGGCTACACCTATTGGCAGCAGCCCGATTTCCAAGTCATGCCAGCCGTCACCTACGTCGCAGAGCCTCAACGGCAAGGCTCCGCGCTCTTCGTCGAGACCGATGGCCACGTCTCGGCCGAGTGTGCCGACGCTTCGCGCAAGAGCGGCAATTGGACGGTCATACCCAATCTCGGACGAACCGCCTCCTCCATCATGGCTCCCGACGCCCAGCCCGGCACGTGGCTCGAGTTCGACATCGACGTCAAGTCCGGCGCCGCCCCCACGCTCCACATCCTGCTCTGCCCGACGCTCAACTACGGAGGCAAGAACCACTCCATCGCGGTCTCAGTCGACGGCGGCGGAGAGACCATCATCGATGTCCATAAGTCGCAGTCCACAGCCAAAATGGAGGACGGATGGGTCCCCATCAACGGCTCGCTCGACGAGAACACGTGGCGTAAATGGGTGGGCGACCATTGCATAACCCTCGTCCAGAAGCTCCAGACACTCAAGCCCGGCAAGCACACCATCCGAATCCGCCCGGCCGACAATGCCATCGTCTTCCAGAAGCTCATGGTCGACTTCGGCGGCCTCAAGCCCTCCTACCTCGGCGCGCCAGCCACGCCCGTCATTTTCTCAGGTAATTAAACTCTTTTTCAAATTTTGGATATGGCTATGAATATCTTTACGAATTCTTGTCTTGCCGCGGCATTGCTCTCCCTTGCCGCGACGTCCGAAGCCAAGGTGACTCCCTCCGCCTGGGTCGCCAATGGCATGGTCCTCCAGCGAGGCCAAGTCGTGACCCTGACGGGGTCAGCCGACCCCGGAGAGGACGTGACGGCGCAATTCGAAGGGCAGAGACCTTTAGACACCGCCGGCAAGTCCGTACGCGACGTCTTCTCCGCCACGGCCGACTCCAACGGCCGATGGACGATAGCGCTCCCAGCCATGAAGCCCGGCGGGCCGTTCTCACTCGTTCTCGCCGGCCAGACCATCGAGGATGTCCTCGTTGGCGACGTCTACATATGTTCCGGACAGAGCAACATGGAGCTGCCCGTAAGGCGTGTGATGGATATGTTCGCCCAAGAGGTCCTCGCCGTACAGGTCGAAAAGGTGCGGACTCTCAAGGTAGAGCTGGCAGCGGCTTTCGACGGACCCGCGTCCGATTTCAAGACCGACGGATGGAAGAGCCTCAACTACGCCAACGCCCAAGAGTTCTCGGCCCTCGCTTTCTTCTTCGCCCGCGAGATGCACGCCCGACACAAAATCCCCGTCGCCGTAGTCCAGGCCGCCATAGGAGGCACGCCCATCGAGGCGTGGATGAGCCGCGAGGAGCTCACAGCAAGAGGCGCGCTCTCACACCTCTCCCTGCTCGACATCAACGCCAACGACGACTACCGGGCCCTCGTAGAGAGCTACGCCAACAAGTCCAACGAGGTTTGGGAGGCCACCCTCGCCGCCAAGGAGAAGGCCCTCGGCATGAATTGGACAGCCCCCTCGTTCGACGATTCGTCGTGGTCCCAGGTCGACTGCCTCTCCGAGGCCTGGGCCAAAGACGAAACCCGCCCTCTCAACGGCGCCCATTGGTTCCGTAAGGAGGTCAACGTCAACGCCCAGCAAGCCTCACTCCCCGCTACCCTCAGGCTCGGCATGCTCGTCGACGCCGACGAGGTGTGGGTCAACGGCCAGAAGGTGGGGCAGACCTACTACCAGTACCCACCGCGCATCTACGACATCCCCAAAGGGCTGCTCCACGAGGGCAAGAACGTCATAGCAGTCAGGCTCACCAGCCAAAACTGGCTCCCGCGTTTCGTGGCCGATATGTACAGGGGTATTTTCTTCGGCTCGAACCGTTGGCTCTGCGGCTCACACAATAGCCAAATAGACCTCGACAACAATTGGCGGCACTTCTACGCCGTGTCCATGCCTCCCAAGGGCGGAATCACGCCCTTCCACTACACCCCGACGTCGCTCTACAACGCCATGGTCGCGCCTCTCAAAGGCATGGCCTTCACGGGCGCGCTCTGGTATCAGGGCGAGACCAATGTTGGACGCGAGGCCGAGTACAAGGTCCTTCTCAATGGCCTCATGGCCGACTGGCGAAGGCTCTTCGCCAACCCCGAGCTCAATTTCGTGATTGTCGGACTCGCCGATTTCGAGAAGCCCGTCAACGACAGCTGGCGTGCCATGCAGAAGGCGCAGCAGGAGGTGGCAGAGGCCGACCCCCACGCGGCCTTCGCACCAGCCGCGGATCTCGGCGTCTGGTACGACATCCACCCTCTCGACAAGAAAACTCTCGCTTTCCGCGTGGCTAAGGCCATGCAGACAATTCAGAAAAAATAATAACAACAAGGGGCGGGACCGACTCCCGCCCCCAATCACCTCACAATGCAGAACGTTCAACAGGCCAACGGATTCTACAAGCTCAATTGGCTACAACGCATCGGGTTCGGCTCTGGAGATTTGGCGCAAAACCTCATCTACCAGACCATCTCCATGTACCTTCTCTTCTTCTACACCAATGTCTACGGCCTCGATTCCGATGTCGCGGCCTACATGTTCCTCGTCGTCAGGCTCATCGACCTGCTTTGGGACCCGCTCGTCGGCACTTTCGTCGACAAGCACACTCCCAAGCTCGGCAAGTACCGCGCCTATCTCGTCTTCGGAGGCGTGCCGCTCACGGCCTTCGCCATTCTCTGCTTCTGGAACGGTTTCCACGGCTCGCTCGTATACGCCTACGTCACCTACGTCGGCATGTCCATGTGCTACACGCTCATCAACGTGCCCTACGGCGCGCTCAACGCGTCGCTAACACGCGACACCAACGAGATCACCATCCTCACCTCGGTGCGTATGTTCATGGCCAACACGGGCGGCCTCGCCGTGGCTTCGGGAGTGCCGCTCCTCGTGGCCTTCCTGTCGCCCGACGGCATGACCAATACCGCCGCAAGCGCCGATGCCTGGTTCGTCACCATGGCAGCCTATTCCATTGTCGCATTTCTGCTCCTCGTCTTCTGCTTCTCCCAGTGCCGCGAGAGGGTGGTCATGGATAGTTCCGAGGCCGCAGACGTCAAGGTGGCCGACCTCTGGATGGAGTTCGTACACAATAGGCCGCTCCGCGTCATCGCCCTCTTTTTCATCACGGCTTTCGCCATGATGTCGGTGGGCAATTCCGCCGGCTCCTACTACATGGTCTACAATGTACACGCCCCCGAGTACATGGCCCTCTTCATGGGCCTGGGCTCCGTCCCGGCCTACATCTTCATGCCCCTCGTGCCGCTCATCAAGAAGACCGTCGGCAAGAAGAATATGTTCTACATCTTCCTCTCCATCGCCATCGTCGGCATGGCGGTCCTCTACGCCGTCTCCATGGTCGATGCCCTCAAGGACCAAATCTGGCTCATCATGGTGGCCCAATTCGTCAAGTCCACAGGCGTAATCGTCGCCACGGGCTACATGTGGGCCCTCGTCCCCGAGGTCATATCCTACGGCGAGTGGAAGAGCGGCAAGCGAATCGCAGGCATCGTCAACGCCCTCACTGGCCTCTTCTTCAAGGCCGGAATGGCCCTCGGAGGCGTCGTCCCGGGCCTCGTCCTGGCCTACGTCGGCTTCGACGGGGGCAACGCCACGTCACAAACGCCTTTCGCCGAGCAGGGAATCCTTTGGCTCGTATGCGTCATCCCGGCCATCCTGCTCATTCTGGCCATGCTCATAATTTCACGGTATGAGCTCGACGACGACGTCATCGACAAGATTAACGCAGAGGTCGAGGCACGTTCCAAACAGTCCAAATAAACAATTCACAAATATGCCACCCGCAACATTCAGACTCTTCTCGTCGGCAACGATTCTCGCCCTCGCACTCGTCGCCTGCTCACAACAAAACAACGCCGACCAGGCCACACCACCATCGCTCAAAGCCGCCGTCGGAGACCGTTTCACCATCGGCGCGGCCGCCTCGGCACCCCAAATCGCCACCCCCGACTCCCAAGCCGTGCGCATTCTCACCACGCATTTCAATTCCATCGTGGCCGAGAATTGCATGAAGTGCGAAGTGATCCACCCTCACCCCGACACCTACGACTTCGCAGGAGCCGACAGTATCGTGGCCTTCGCCCAGGAGAATGACATGGAGCTCATAGGCCACTGCCTCCTTTGGCATTCGCAGATGGCCCCATGGTTCTGCGTCGACTCCCTTGGCGGCAACGTCTCGCCCGAAGTCCTGCGCCAACGCATCCGCGACCATATCTACACCATCGTCGGGCGATACAAGGGGAAGGTCCGCGGCTGGGATGTCTGCAATGAGGTCATCGTCGAAGACGGGTCCTACCGGCAATCGCCACTCTACCAGATTCTCGGCTCCGAGTTCATCTTCGACGCCCTCCGCTTCGCCAACGAGGCCGACCCCGACGCCGAGCTCTATCTCAACGACTACGGCATGACGGCCCCAGGCCGACGCGACGCCTATCTCGCGCTCATCGACTCCATCAAGGCGCGCGGACTGCGCATCGACGCCATCGGAATGCAGGGCCACATGGGAATCGACTACCCGACGGTCGACGAGTTCGAGCAGTCGATGCTCGCCTTCGCCGGAAAGCAGGTCGGCGTCATGGTCACCGAGTGGGATATGTCCATCCTCCCAACGGTCTCCACCTCCGCCAACATCTCCGACGTCGCGCAGGCGCGAAAGGAGTACGACCCCTACTGGCCAAACGCCGTCCCCGATAGCATGGCCGAGACATGGAACAACCGCATGGCTTCTTTCTGGAATCTCTTCCTCAAGCACTCCGACATCCTCCGCAGAGTCACTGCATGGGGCGTCACCGACGCCAGTTCATGGAAAAACGATTTTCCAGTCCCAGGACGGCACGACGAGCCACTTCTCTTCGACCGCCAGGGCCAGCCCAAACCCTTCATCAAAGAGTTCATCAACAAAGAATGCAATAAATAAAAAAACATGACGAAAAAAAGATACCTCGTCCCGCAAGACTACATGGCCGACCCCTCCGTCCACGTCTGGGACGGCAAACTATACATCTACCCCTCACACGACTGGGAGAGCGGCATCCCCGAAAACGACAACGGCGACCACTTCAACATGAAGGACTACCACGTCTTCTCCATCGAGGGTGACCCCATGACCGCGCCCGTCGTCGACCATGGGCTCATACTCAAAGTCGAGGACATCCCATGGGCCGGAAGGCAGCTCTGGGACTGCGACGTGGCCCGCAAGGACGGCAAGTACTACCTCTACTTCCCGCTCAAGGACCGCAACGACATCTTCCGTATGGGAGTCGCCGTCGCCACCTCCCCGACAGGCCCCTTCATCCCACAGCCCGACCCCGTCCGCGGAATGTACTCCATCGACTATTGCGTCTTTGAAGACGGCGGAAAGCACTATCTCTACTTCGGCGGGCTTTGGGGAGGGCAACTCCAACGCTACCGCGACAACAAGGCCCTCGAGAGCGCCTCTCTCCCCGAGGGCGACCAGCCCGCCCTATGCCCTAAGGTGACAGTCCTGTCCGACGATATGCTCCAAATTGCATCCGACCCCGCCGACATCCTCATCCTCGACAACGACGGCAACCCACTCAAGGCCAACGACCCACACCGCTTCTTCGAGGCCAGCTGGATGCACAAGTACAACGGCAAATACTATTTCTCCTACTCCACGGGCGACACCCATATGCTCTGCTACGCCGTCGGCGACAACCCCACAGGCCCATTCACCTACCGCGGAGTAATCCTCACACCAGTCGTCGGCTGGACCACACACCACTCCATTGTCGAATACAACGGCGGCTGGTGGCTCTTCCACCACGACAGCGTACCCTCCGGCGGACGGACATGGCTCCGCAGCCTAAAAGTCTGCCCACTGGCCTACGACGACAATGGAGACATCATCACAATCCAAGGAACCGATCAATAAGTTAAGTTTAACCTCGCCGAAACAAAAATATCAACGTTTCGGCGGGGCTATCCTTAAAAAATATCAAGCCGCGCTTAGCCATCTGAAGATTTATTGCTAACTTGGCATCCGGTTTCAGACGTCTACCGCATTGCGCGCCTGACACCTTTTTAGCATTTGCTTGGTATTTAGTCAACCAAACTTATGGAAGTCAAGAAATCACCAAAGGCCGACCTCGACGCAAAGAAGTCAATCTTCTCCGAGATAGGCCTTGCTGCGGCTCTTGGTCTTACATTGGCGGCCTTCGAATGGACATCCCAGGACGTCACTATTCAAGACATCACAGAGCAGCAGCAAGAGGTGGTCGAAGAGGAGATGATCCCCATCACCACCCAAGATCAAATAAAGCCCCCCCCGCCACCTCCGCCACCACCACCTGTGGCCGACGCCATCACCGTCGTTGACAACGATACCGAGATTAACGAGGATTTCGAGCTCAACGACACCGAGGCCGACGACAACACCGAGTTCGAAATCCGAGACCTCGAGACCGTCGTCGTCGAGGAGGAAGAACCAGCAGAGACGGAAGTCTTCATCATCGTCGAGCAGATGCCGGTATTCCCCGGCGGCGACGCCGAACTCCGAAAGTTCCTCGCCACCTCCGTCAAATACCCTGCCATCGCTCAAGAGAACGGCATCCAAGGACGCGTCTTCGTCAAGTTCGTCATCATGCCCGACGGCTCCGTATCCAACGTCGAAGTCGCGCGCCCATTCGATCCGAACCTCGACCGTGAGGCCGTACGAGTAGTAAAGTCCATGCCCAAATGGACCCCTGGCCGCCAACGCGGCAAGGCTGTGCGAGTCTCCTACACCGTGCCCATCAACTTCGTCCTCCAATAAGACGATTCCACACACACACCAACGCAAGGCCGCCACAAGCGGCCTTGCGTTTTTCATCCCCACCCCATCCTCACCGCCACACAAACAAGTCGCCACGGCCGCACACCCATAAGCCCTCTCCCCACAAGGCATCCCCAAAAGAAACCCCGCCAACCACAGAAACCCCGCCTCCCCCAACAAACGACAAAAGGGGCTGCCCCCGAAAGAGAGCAGCCCCTTTTGCCAAGGGTGGCATCTTTCAGAACGAAAACCCTGTCACCCCATCAACTTTCGTCTCATATCAACCCGCGGCGACGCAGCTCCTCCAAATCCTCAGGCGTATCAATACTCAAACTCTCAATCTCAGTCTCCAACACCTTTATCGAATAACCGTTCTCCAGCCAACGAAGCTGCTCCAAACTCTCGCAACGCTCCAACGTCCCCGGCTCCAGCTTCGTCAACTCATGCAGAGTCGACGTCCTGTAAGCGTACAACCCTATGTGATTCCAAAAACTGTGCTTCGCCATCCACTCATGTTCCGCCACCCCGCGCAAATACGGAATCGGGCTACGGCTGAAATACAACGCGAAACCACCCGCGCTAACCGCCACCTTCGGCTTATTCGGGTTAAACACGTCCTCCTCATGCTCGGCGTGCTTCACCAGCGTCGCAATACCCACGCGGGCATCCTCAAACGCGCTCGCCAAAAGCTCCACCTGCGCCGGGCTTATGAAAGGCTCATCGCCTTGGATGTTCATCACCACACCGTAACGACGGCCATCCTCAGCCTCAACCTTGCTCGCCGCCTCCGCGCAACGGTCAGTCCCGCTACGATGGCTCGTCGAGGTCATCACGACCCTGCCGCCAAAGGCCTCGACGGCCTCAGCGATCCTCACGTCGTCCGTCGCCACGGCCACGTGGCCCAGAGCCTTGCTCACGTTCTCATAAACCCTCGCGATCATCGGCTTCCCGCCAATATCCGCCAACGGCTTGCCGGGGAAACGAGTCGACGCGTAACGGGCCGGGATAAGCCCCAAAATCTCATCTTTTTCCATGTATATCCTTAGTCTTTTATCTTACCCCAAAAATAGCTATTTTTGAAGTTCAAGACCCATCACAGACCCACCAACTTCCACACACATCCACTCACCACACAAACCATGGACACTTCCGACATCAAGGCGCGTTTCGGCATCGTCGGCAACGACCCCGAACTCCTCAGGGCCATCGACACCGCCGCGCAAGTCGCCCCAATCCAACTCTCCGTGCTCATCATCGGAGAGAGCGGAACGGGAAAGGAAGTATTCCCCCAAATCATACACGCCTTCAGCGCACGGAAACACGCACCCTACGTCGCCGTCAACTGCGGCGCCATACCCGAGGGAACCATCGACTCCGAACTCTTCGGACACGAGAAAGGTGCATTCACCGGCGCACTCAACGAACGAAAAGGCTATTTCGAGGAAGCCAACACAGGCACCATCTTCCTCGACGAAATTGGCGAACTCCCACTCGCCACACAAGCAAAGCTACTCCGCGTACTCGAGAAAGGAGAGTACATGCGCGTCGGCTCCTCACTCGTCAAGAAAACCGACGTCCGAATCGTCGCCGCAACCAATGTCGACCTCGAGAAAGCCATCGCCGAAGGGCGCTTCCGCGAGGATCTCTTCTACCGACTCAACGGCGTCATGATACGAATCCCACCCCTACGACGACGCCACTCCGACATCCCCCAACTCTTCCACAAGTTCACCAACGACTTCGCCGACAAGAACCACATTCCGCCAATCAGACTCACTCCCGACGCCGCCGACACCCTCGCGTCATACTCCTGGCCTGGCAACGTCCGACAACTCAAAAACGTCGCTGAGCAGCTCACCGTCCTCGCGCCCGACCGAACCGTCACCGCCGAGGCCATAGCGCCTTTCATCCCCGCGCCACGCCAACCCGAACACCAGCAGGCACTCCTACCCCTCTCCGGAGGCCCCACAGAGTCGTTCAACTCCGACCGCGAGATCCTCTACAAGGTCCTTTTCGACATGAGGCAAGACGTCAACGACCTCAAACGGCTCGTCATAGCCCTTCTCAAAGGACAAGGCGCCACACTCAGCCCCGACGATCTCAAAATCGCCCAAAAGCTCTTCGCCAACGCCAAACCCGACAACGAGCGCCCCCAGCCGCGCCAGTTCCAACCCGCCGTACCCGAACCTCTACGCCACACCGACACTTTCGACCGCCTTCCCTCAGCCTCTTTCAAAAACGGCGTAGTGGACATCCTGCCCGTGCGACCCGCCGACTCCGAGCCGCAAGACGTACAAGAGGTCCGAACTGCCGAACCCGAGATCCTCTCACTCGCCGAGACCGAGAAAAACCTCATCATCGCGGCTTTGGCCAAGTTCAAAGGCAACCGCCGACGCGTCGCCAAGGAGCTACAAATATCCGAAAGAACTCTCTACCGCAAAATCCACGACTATGGCCTCGAAGACTAAAACCGCCATACTCTCCCTCGTCGCGTCACTGCTCACGGCGCTATTCCACGGCTGCACCGTCTCCATCACCATGAGCGGAGCCTCCATACCAGAAAACATCAACACTTTCTCTGTCCAATACATCAACAACCGGGCGCCGCTCATCAACCCAGAACTCAGCTCCACCCTCACCGAGGGTCTCAAAGACCGTATCCAGAACGAGTCCCGACTCTCGCTCGTCAACGAGGGCGGCGACGTCGACTTCTCCGGCGACATAACATCATACTCCACCAAGCCAATGGCCGTACAGGCCGACGCCGTCTCCGCGCAAACCCGCCTCACGGTCTCTGTCAAAATCCGATGCCGAAACATCAAAGACCCCAAAAAAGATTGGGAGCAATCCTTCAGCGCCTACCAGGACTACGACTCCGAAAACAACCTCTCCGACGTCGAGGAGGAACTCGTCAAGCTCATCGTCGAAGAACTCACAGAGAACATTTTCAACAAGGCTTTCGCCGACTGGTAGGATGAATAAAGACACCCTCTACGCCGCAATCGACGGACAGGCCAAAATCTCCTCGCAAACCGTCGAACAACTCGCCGCCACTCTGCGGCAATTCCCCTATTTCCACGCCGGCTGGATCCTCCTCGCCAAAGGCCTCCGACAGGCCAATAGCCCACACTTCCAAACATCCCTCCGCCAAGCAGCCGTCCACGTCTGGGACCGCGCCGCCCTCTACTGGTTCCTCCACGACCGCTACGACAAGCTTCCAACACCCAAGGTCCCGAAAACAAAGCCGCAAGCCCAACAAAAACAAACCAGCAAACCAGCCGACCACAAACCGCGCCTCGTCAAACCCCTCTCGCCGGCACTCGAGCAGCTCCCCACCCGCGACATCCCCGCCATCGCCGACGAACTCGACTACGAGGCCCCGGCTCAACACACCGAATCATACAACATAGAGGACCTCGGCTCACACCTCTGCCGACCCGACGAGAGATACTCTTTCTCCCACTGGCTCGAATACACTTGCCATCTGCAAAACGCCACCGCCGCCGACAACCTGCCGCGAGCACGAGGCATGGACCTCATCGACAAATTCCTCGGTGAAGACGACGACCACATCATCCCCGCAGCCGACCGCAAACCCGTCAACGACGCCAAGAAAATTGAAGAGGAGAGCACCCGCGAAAACGACGACATCCTCACAGAGACTCTCGCCTCCATCTACCTCAAGCAAAAACAGTACGCCAAAGCCATCGCCATATTTAAAAAGCTAAGTTTGAAATATCCCGAAAAAAGTGGTTACTTTGCCGCTCGGATATCAGATATAGAAAAAATTAAGTCATAACAACCTTCATAATAAGATGTTCCTAACAATCGTATGGCTGATGATCATCGTCAGCGTCTTCATGGTCATCATAGTCCTCGTCCAACGTTCCAAAGGTGGAGGCCTCAACCAAAGCTTCGCAAGCCAACAGCAAATAATGGGCGTCCGCAAGTCCACAGACTTCGTCGAGAAAGCGACATGGACCCTCGCCACCCTCCTCTTCCTCTTCGCCGTAGCCTCCGTAGCCTTCATGCCCTCCGCCAACCAAGGCCCCATCCAAGACTCCGGACTCAACGAGATTCTCGAGAACCGTAGCGTCAACACACAGCAGGCCCCCGCCTTCGACGCCCAGCCAGCTGCGCAAGAACTCCCCGAGGTCGACCCACAACCCGCCGCCGACCAACCCGCCTCCGAGGCAAACGATGCCGCTGCTGAGTAACCTCCAGAATACTTACAACACGGCGGCCAAAACCTGCCGCCAATTCCTCATCTCATAACGGGGCGGATGCGCTTTCACTCGCGCAACCGTCCCTCTTTCCGTTCTAAGCAACAACACCCACACCTCCTCCAATGGCCAATTCTTCCACATACCAACTCGTCATTGTCGAGTCCCCTACCAAGGCCAAGACCATCGGGCAATTCCTTGGCTCCGATTTCGTCGTGACCTCAAGCGAGGGACACATCCGAGACCTGCAAAAGAACAACTTCGGAGTCGACATCGAGAACAACTTCAACCCCATCTACGTCATCCCAGACGAGAAAAAGGCCAAGGTCGACGAACTTAAAAAACTCGCCAAGAAGGCCAAACTGGTGTGGCTCGCTTCCGATGAAGACCGCGAAGGAGAAGCCATCTCATGGCACCTCGCCGAAGTCCTCAACCTCGACCAGGCCACCACGCCACGCATCGTCTTCCATGAGATCACAAAGGGCGCAATCCTCAACGCCATCAAGTCGCCTCGCCACATCGACATGAACCTCGTCGACGCCCAGCAGGCGCGCAGAGTCCTCGACCGACTAGTCGGATTCGAACTCTCACCCGTCCTCTGGCACAAGGTCATGCCCAAACTCTCTGCCGGACGAGTACAATCCGTCGCCGTAAGGCTACTTGTCGACAGGGAGAGGGAAATCATCGCATTCAACGCCAAGTCACTATTCTCAACCACCGCAACTTTCAACATCACAGCCCCCACCGGCAAAGAGTTCTCCTTCAAGGCCGAGCTCAGACCCCGTTTCGACAACATCGACCAGGTCGACGACTTCATGCGGAAGTCCGCAACTGCCCAATTCTCCGTCACCAAGGTCGAAAGCAAAGTAGCACGTCGCCACGCCGCCCCACCATTCACCACCTCCACCCTCCAGCAGGAGGCCGGACGAAGCCTCGGCTTCTCCGTCAAACAGACCATGCAAGCCGCGCAACGCCTCTACGAGGCCGGATTCATAACCTACATGCGTACCGATTCCGTCAACCTCTCCGAGATGGCGCTCGACGCCGCCCAAGAATACATAACTTCACAGTGGGGACAGAAATACCACAACCGCCACCAATACACCACCAAGTCCAAAGGCGCACAAGAAGCCCACGAAGCCATACGCCCCACCAATTTCGCCAACCTGACCGCCGGACAGACCCTCCAGGAGCAAAAGGTCTACTCCCTCATCTGGCGACGTACCGTGGCCTCCCAGATGTCAGACGCGCAGATTGAGCAGACATCCATCTCCATCGCCACACCGGACCCCGAGCGCGATTTCGCCGCCTCAGCAGAGGTCGTCGTCTTCGACGGCTTCATGAAACTCTACATCGAGGCCACCGACGACGACGCCGAGACCACCAAGACAGTCCTCCCCTCCGTCAAGCCCCAAGACCCACTCGCACTCGCCAACCTCTTCAGCCGAGAGCGATGGACACAGCGACCCCCACGCTACAACGAGGCGACACTCGTCAGCGAACTCGAAAAACGAGGAATCGGACGACCATCAACCTACGCCCCTACAATCTCCACCATACAAGACCGAGGCTACGTCGTCAAGGAGACGCGCGAAGGACAACCACGCGTCTACCGCACACTCAATCTCGAAAACGGACTCGTCCAACGTGGCCAAGCCACAGAGACGGCCGGAACCGAACGTAACAAGCTCTTCCCCACCGATGTCGCCATGGTCGTCACCGACTTCCTCCTCCGCCAGTTCAACAACGTCATGGACTACGACTTCACGGCCAACGTCGAGAAACAGTTCGACGAGGTCGCCGAAGGTTCACTGAAGTGGAACAAGATGATCGCCGACTTCTACCAGCCCTTCCACCAGCAGGTAGACCTCACAATGGAGCAATCGCAAAAAAATAACGGCGAGAGGCAGCTCGGCACCGACCCCAAGTCCGGACTCCACGTCTCAGTCCGCATCGGACGCTTCGGCCCCATGGCACAAATCGGCGAGGCGACAGACGACGGACCAAAACCACGCTTCGCATCCCTCCGCAAGGACCAGCACATCGAGACCATAACTCTCGACGAGGCCCTCCGACTCTTCGACCTCCCGCGCAATGTCGGCCTCTTCGAAGACAAAGACGTCATCATCGGCACCGGACGTTTCGGACCATACATCCGACACGACGGCAAATTCGTCTCCCTCAAGAAAGACGACGACCCCTACACCATCACCCTCGAACTCGCCATCCAGCGAATCGAGCAAAAAAGAGAGGACGATAAGAACAAGCTCATCAAGGAGTTTCCAGAAAACCCCGAACTCAAAATACTCAACGGACGATGGGGCCCCTACATCGCCTACGGCAAGGCAAACGTCAAGATTCCAAAAGGCACCGACGCCGCGACACTCTCTTTCGACGACTGCATGAAACTATGCGTCGAGCAAGACGCCGACCCCACCAAGAAAAAGTCACGCTTCGCCAAGGCGCAACCCGCCCAAAAAGAGACACAGCCCGCCACGGAAGAACCAAAATCCAAGACCAAATCCTCCACCAAGACCAAATCAGCTAAAACAAACGCAACACAGAAAACAAAATAATCGTATCAATGAGAGGCAATAAAACTTGGCTGTCTGCGTAAGCATAACGTAACGCTCATGAAACCTCGCGCCGACAACCTCCCAACTGCCGCAGCTTTTCTGGAGTTATTAAGCCGACTTTTGGAACGCTTTTTGTTAAGAATATCACTTGGAAAAAGTGAAATGCTTTTAAATGTCCGCTTTTGCTCCATAAAACGCGCATTATTGGCGATTTTTAGCTTAATTTGCACCCCGTCAACCGAGGTGGCTTCAGCGCAAAACGAGCCAAATTACACAGGTAGCGCCTCGCTCCCCTCAGTTGTCAACCCCGCCGCCGCTGGCGCTTCAGGCATGGCCTCCGCTACAGCAGCCTTCCGCCAACAGTGGGTCGGCTTCGACGACGCGCCGCAAGTGATGCTCATCGCCGCCGACATGCAAGTCAGCTTCTTGCGAAACTTCCATGGAATCGGAATCTTGGCCGTCCAAGACAAGACCGGAGCCATGACAAACATAAACCTCGCTGCCGCCTACAGCTTCCACATCTACCTCGACAAAGGCATTCTCGGACTCGGGGCAAGATTCGGCGCTGTCAACGCCAAGTTCTCGGCATCAAGCCTCCACACTGCCCCAGCCGACATCCAAGACGGCTACCACCAAGAGACTGATCCCCTGATCGACGGCAACGACGACAGCCAAACCGCGTTCGACGCCGGGCTCGGAGCTTTCTACCAGTCAGAAAACGCTTTCCTCAGCGTCGCTCTGCAACACCTGACCGCGCCCACGCTCACTCTCAAGAGCAACGCGCAAATCAATGTCAGGCCTCTCCTAACCGTCAACGCCGGACGACTGCTCGGCAAAGACGTCAGGATTCGGTCCTTCGAGCCCAGAGTGGCTCTCATGACCGACTTCGCCTCTTGGCAACTCGAACTCTCTGCAGCCTTCAACTGCAACAAGTTCTTCTGGTTCGCACTCGGAGCCAGAATCCAAGATGCCCTCCTCGCGCAGACCGGCGTCAGACTCCGCAACGGACTCGACCTCGCCTACGCCTACGACCTCTCCCTCTCTAAGCTCAAAAGGTACAACTCCGGCTCACACGAGATCATCGCAAGGTACTCTTTCGACTTCGACAGGCAGAAACCCGACAAGAGATACAAAAGCGTCAGAATACTCTAACTGAGACACACACACTTCAATCCTATGATAAGAAACGTAGCGTTTTATGCCGTTGCCCTGATGACAATCACCGGCTGCGCTGGAACTACCGGCGGAGAGCTGGTCGGTGTCGAGCGCAACGCGCAGTTCTACGAGCCCGACCCCTACGGAATGGTCTTCGTGCCACAAGGTAGCTTCAATATGGGCCAAAACGAAGAGGACGTCGCCAGTCTCTCCAACGCCATGACCAAGACCGTCACCGTACGCTCTTTCTGGATGGACAACACCGAGATTACCAACTCTGAGTACCGACAGTTCGTCAACTGGGTACGCGACTCCCTCGCAAGAAAGGCCCTCGGCGAGGCCGGAAACGAGGATTTCCTCATAACCGAGGATAAGCAAGGCAACCAGCTCGACATACCCCTCATCAACTGGGACACCGAGCTCGATTGGAGGGATCCCGACAATCAAGAAGCCCTCGCCTTCCTATACTACGAGCAAGAAGAGCGTTTCTTCGGTGAGAAACAGTTCGACAACCGCAAGTGGCAATACTCCTACGACTGGGTCGACCTCCAACAGGCTGCCAAACTCACAAACCGCTACGACCCCAACGAGGGCAAGTACCACGGCACCGTCTACGACATCAACGGCGAGGCCAAAAACCTCGAGGAGGAAGGACGAAAAGGCTTCATCATGCACGACAAGGTCTGGGTCTACCCCGACACACTCTGCTGGATTCAGAACTTCTCCTACTCCTACAACGAGCCGCAGGCCCGAATGTACTTCTGGCATCCCGGCTACGACACCTACCCCGTCGTTGGAGTCAACTGGAAGCAGGCCACGGCCTTCTGCATCTGGCGATCCAACCTCCTCAACAACTACCTCAAGAAAGAGCACCAGCCCATGGCCATGGACTACCGCCTCCCGACTGAGGCCGAGTGGGAGTACGCCTCCCGTGGCGGACTTGAGAGCGCAATCTATCCCTGGGGCGGCTACTACACCCGCAACAACCGCGGCTGCTTCGTAGCCAACTTCAAGCCCCTCCGCGGACGCTACACCGACGACGGCTCCGTACAGACATCAGCCGTCTCCAGCTTCGCACCCAACGAGTACGGCCTCTTCGACATGGCGGGCAACGTTGCCGAGTGGACCTCCTCCGCCTACGACGAGTCCTCCTACCTCTACACCCACGACATGAACCCTGACTACAAGTACAACGCTCTCCCCGACGACCCCATCGTCATGAAGCGAAAGGTCATCCGTGGCGGATCCTGGAAAGACATTGCCTATTACCTCCAGTGCGGAACCCGCGCCTACGAGTATCAGGATAGTGCCTCCTCCTTCATCGGGTTCAGATGCGTCCGCGACTACATCGGAGAGTAAAACTAAAACTCCAATCGTGCGTATCAACCTCTATGAACTATTCCCCTCGCTTTTAACATTAACTCTATACTCAAAATCTTATGACTCTAACTGAATTAGTCACAAGCCCTGCCTACAAAAAATTCATGGGTTACGTCTACGGCTTCGGTGCTGCCGTCGCCATCATTGGTGCGCTCTTCAAGATTCTCCACCTCCCCGGTGCCTCCGTCATGCTTGTCGCTGGTCTCGGTGTCGAGGCCATCATCTTCGCGCTTTCTTCATTCGAGCCACCCCATGAGACGCCAGACTGGAGCCTCGTCTACCCAGAGCTCGCAGGACTCGAGCCTGTAGACCGTCCATCGCGCAATGGCGCAGGTAACGGAGGAGGCGACTCCCTCTCAAGCCTCGTCGCTTCTGGCGCAATCGACCAGTCCACTGTCGACAGGCTCGCTGACGGAGTCAAGAAGCTCGCCAACACAACCTCCGAGCTCTCCGACCTCTCAGGTGCTTCCGTGGCCACAGAGTCATATCTCAAGAACGTCCAGACCGCTGCCGACCAGCTCACCAAGTTCTCCGCCGTACAGAGCAGCGTTGCCGAGGCCGGCAACAAGTTCGCCGCCACCATGGAGAGCGAGGGCGGCAAGTTCGCCTCTTCTTTCTCCAAGCTCAACAACGCCTTCGCCACCCAGGCTGAGGCCTCCTCTAAGCTCGGCTCCAACATGGCTGCCGTCACCGAGGCCTACAACAAGCAACTCGACGGCCTCAACAAGCAGCTCGATTCCACAAAGAACGTCGCTGCCGGACTCTCTTCCATCTCACAAGAGATCGCCGCTTCCGTCGAGGGTGTCAAGGAGTACCGCCAGCAAATCGCTAGCCTCAGCAAGACCGTCGGCGAACTCAACAACATCTATGGCAATATGCTTAGCGCTATCCGCCGTTAATTCACCTTTTCGAGGCGGCAATCACGTCGCTTCTTCACGACTTTTCTATAACGCTAAAAGCATACAATAATGAGTGGTGGTAACTGTCCGGAAACCCCAAGACAGAAGATGATCGGCATGATGTACCTCATGCTGACCGCCATGCTCGCCCTCAACGTCTCTGGAGACCTGCTCAACGCGTTCACTCTCGTGGACCAGAGCATCCGTAACCAGAAGTCTTCCACTGAGGATAAGCTGGGTCTGTCTTACTTCAACTTTGAACAAAAAAAGGAGCAAAACCCTACAAGAGTTAAGCCCAAATACGAGATAGCTATGCAGGTTAAGGCTCAGTCCGACTCTTTGGACAACCTTATCCAGGGCTTCAAGAACCTTATCATCAAGACCGCCGACGGCGAAATCCTTGATCCCAAAAACCCAGAGGACGGACTCCTCAACAAGAGCGACCAGGATAAAGCCGCGCAAATCATGATTGTCGAGCAGGCAGGCGCCCGCGCCGCCCAGCTCAAGAAGGCTCTCAACGACTATCGCGACGCCATGATCCTTGCCTGCAAGTCCGATACCGCTCTCCCTGTCGACACGATGCTCGTCAACTCCATCCAGAAGATGATCAACACCGACGACAGCCGCAACTCTCAGAGCGGCGAGCGAGTAACATGGGAAAGCCAGAACTTCGAGCACCTCCCAATCGCTGCCACACTCGGTCTCCTCTCCGCCATGCAGAGCAACGTCCGTAACGTCGAGACCGACGTCATCAACTACCTCTACAAGTCCATCGACGCCGCTTCCTACAAGTTCAACGTCCTCGTACCTCTTGTAATCCCCGAAGCCCAATACGTCATCCAAGGTGGTCAATACAAGGCCGACATCATGCTTGCCGCCTACGACGACACCATGGAACCCATCGTCTCTGTCGGCGGACAAAACCTCCCTGTCGAAGGTGGACGTGGCAAATACGTCGCCTCTGCGGCCTCTGTTGGCATGAAGTCCTACGAAGCCAAACTCCAAGTCCCCGACCCTGTCACGGGCAAACTCGTCGACTACACGACGACCGCAACCTACGAGGTCGGAGCTCCGAGCCTTGTCGTATCCGCAACCAAGATGAACGCCATGTATCGCGGTCTCGACAACCCCATCGAAGTCTCTGTAGCCGGTGTTTCACCATCTGACCTCATCGTCGGATGCTCCGGTGGAAACATGTCCCGCAGTGGAAACGGCTACGTCGTCAAACCATCCTCTGCCAAAGAGATTAACATCAACGTCTCCGCTAAAGCCGATGGCAAGACTCAGAATTTCGGTGCCAAGAAGTTCAGGGTATACGACGTTCCTGACCCAACGGTCAAGGTAACTGGTGTCAAAAATGGAAACTTGACCCGTAACGCCATAAACAACTTGGAAGTTATAGCGGAACTCGAAGGCTTCGTGTTCGATGTCTCCTTCAAAGTCACATCTTTCACCGTCTCCACCACAAAGAACGGCTTCCTCACATCCGAGACCGTAAAGGGCGGAAGCAAACTCGATAAGAAAGCGCGTGACCTTGTCTCCAGTGTCTCACGCAACGGAAGAGTATACGTCGAGTCCGTAAAAGCCGTCGGTCCCGACGGCAGGGAGCGTTCACTCAACGGTGTCTCTTTCAAAATGCAGTAATTTATCCTCTCATATTTAAGGTATGAAGAAGTTGTTTTTGCTTTTGGCTCTGATCTGCTCATTGCCTGTACTCGCGCAAGACGAAGCCGTCGAAGAGCAAGCAAACGCCGTCGACGAGTCCGAGAACAATGTTGTAGATGGCATTGTCGCTAAGCAGCATATTAAATTCAAGAGGAATTTGAAACCTCACCATGTCCGCGAGGCCAGTGTGCTTTGGTCAAAAACCATTTGGCGCATGATCGATCTCCGTGAGAAGCAAAACCTCTATCTTTATTACCCTACCAACTCCGCAGTCGACGATCGTCGATCTCTGATTAGGACTCTTCTGGATGCCATCTCCTCTGGCGAACTTGATGCCTACAGCCCAAATACCGACAACGAGTTCGAGGCAAAACTCCCATTGACGGACATCTATGAAAAGTTAGGTATCACTTACAGCGATTCTATCGTCTCAGTCGATCCTGAGACAGGTGAGTCGGTGACCAAGTATATCTACGACATGAAGAATGCTCCTGTCGACCTTGTCAAGAAGGTTTTGGTCAAAGAGGTTTGGTTCTTCGATTCTCGATACACAAGACTCGAGGTCCGAATCCTTGGTCTCTGCCCAATCGCCATTATCATGAACGAGGATGGCACCCGTCTCGATCAGGTTCAGCTATTCTGGGTCTACTACCCTGCGGCAGAGAGGTTCCTCGCTAAGCAAGAGGCCTACAGCGCTTTTAATGATGCCCAGCGTGGCTCCATCCACGATATGCTTCAAGGACGTAAATTCGGTAGCTACATCTTCAAAGAGTCCAACGTCTACAACAACCGCATCATTACGAGCTACGCCAAGGGTATGGCCAGCAACATCGAGGCACAACGAATCGAGAACTCCATCTTCCAAAAAGAGCACGATATGTGGGCTTTCTAATTGATCCCACATCTAAAATTCCCACTCTCAAAGGGGGAGTCGTCCTAAAAACGGCTCCCCCTTTCACAAAATCAACACCTTTCAATATACACCCTCAACACAACCAACCATGAAGACTATGCTAAAGTTCCATACCGCAACCACCATCCTCACACTCGCTCTCGCCATCTCCTGCTCCGACGGCGGCAAATCCGACGACCCAACTCCCAACACCGACGACCCCACACCCTCCCAACCCGTCGACCCCAAGCAACAAGCACACGACAAACTCATGGCCGACGACTCAACACTCGTCATAACCGGCGACGCGCTCAACATAACCGACACATCCGCCATCATCCCATTCCGTATTAACAGCGACCCACAGACATTTCAACACGCCCACATCGCCATCGTCTACTCCGATTTCCCCGATCTCGAGCTCAACTACGGCGAAGGATGTCAAGAATTCTACGTCAGTGAAACAAATTTCGACCGCTTTGGCATTGCCTACATCACCATCGACGGACTCATCCCAAGCACCAAATACCGCTACCGCGCCTACTTCTACTTCAACGACAAAACCTGCGCCTACGGCGAAGAGCTGACATTCACCACACCCTCGCCCGACATCTTCACCGCCGAACCCGTCGACCTCGGACTCTCTGTCAAATGGGCTTCTGCAAACCTCGGGGCCACCCGCCCCTACCAGTCTGGCGTCTACTACCATTACGGCGACACCACGCGTTCAGCCAAAGCCACCTCACTCTCCAATCTCCCACAATCCGACATCTACGCCAC
>JAFPDB010000048.1 GCA_017390085.1 Bacteroidales bacterium
CACAGCAACGCCCCACCCTCGTCAATTGCCTTGACGGAGTTGACGGCCATGAAAACAATTCTTTGCGAGAGAAAGAGCAGTAGCCAAAAAATCAAGTTGGCAGCCAGGTTGAAGACAAGCGCCCTGACGGTTACCAGGAATCTATATGACATTTAGTGTGTTGAATAGTGTTATCGTTTAGCCCACCGCCGCCAGTTTGTGGCAAGGGTAATGCTGTTCAGCGACCCAGCCACGTGATACCTGCAATGCGCATACTGGACGTCAATCTTCGCCACGTGGAGTCCAGCCCCCCAAGCGAAACCAGCCATTCCGCCAGCGTCGGAGTTCGTCAGCTCCTTGCGTCGCCTATGGTCGTAACCCATCGCCACGTAAAAGGCCCGCACAGGCACAAACTCCAATCCTATTATGGTGTGCCTCATTATGTTGTCGCCTACGTTCAGGCTCTTGTCCCTCTCAGGCGAGAGATCCCATTGGGCAAGGTCTTTTACGGTCAGCATTATTCTGAATGGCGCGTGAAGCGGTTTGTACAATATGCCGGCCTTGACGTCGAGCGGCAGGGGGCGGCTCGTCTCGTCGTCTGAGTATTTCTTAATCATGCCGCCAGCGTTGTTCAACGTGACGCCCACGTTGAACCGCCCGTCAGAGAACGAAAATGTGGCGCCCATGTCCATCGCTATCGCAAATGCCGTATAATCGGCCAGCTTACTATAAATAGGTTTAATTGTCGCCCCGAGCCTCAGCCACGGGGCCAAGGTCCTTGCGAAACTAAGGTACAAAGCCCCCTCGTTTGCCGCGAATTGCCCCATTTCCGCCCCCGTCTCGTCCCTGCGTTCGAAGTCGCCATATCCTGCATAGACGAGGCCTGCGGCAAATGTCCCAACGCCGTCGCGGTTAAATGCGTAGGCCGCCGAAGCGTATTTTACTCCCTCCGTCACGGGCGTCACGCTCAACGAGATTTCGCCCCCGACGCTGTCTGCCACGGCCGATGGGTTATGGAATACGAGCGAGGAGCTGCTTACTCCAGGCGCTATATGCATGCCGCCACTACCTACCAGACGGCTCACCTGCGGAACGTCAAGGAAACCCATCTCCGCCCCTGTCCGCGTCTGAGCGACGCTCAGCGTCAGGCCAACAACCTGCATCGCCATGGCCATTGGCAATGCGGACCAAAATTTTCGGATGGTCAATAGCATCCTTCCCATGCCGCAAAATTAGTGCAATTATCACAACAAACATTTTTATCGGGGCGATAATGAACGCGATAACTCTCAGTTTCATCGCCACATAGACGTTCCTTACCCGCGTTTTAATAACTTCGTAGTTCTTTTTGTATGACAAACAACGCAAGTTCCGCGCTCAATAGGGAGATCGCGCGGCTCACCTTCCCCAATATCGTCTCCAACATCACGGTCCCACTCATGGGGATGGCCGACGTCGCCATCGCGGGCCACGTCGGCGGCGACGCCGCAATTGGCGGACTGTCCATCGGCACGACCATTTTCAATATGATTTATTGGAATTGCGCGTTCCTACGTATGTCCGCAAGCGGAGTCACAGCCCAGAACTTCGGGGCCAGCCGCCTCGACGAGTGCGCCGCCACAATCATCCGCACTCTCGCCATCGCCCTCACCCTCAGCCTCTTGCTCCTCGTTTTCAAAAGCCCTATCTGCGCTCTCGCCCTCGACCTTATCGGCGGAACGCCAAGCGCCACAGATTGCGCCAGCCGCTATGTCGGCATACGTTTTTGGGCTGTCCCGGCCTCCGTGTCGCTTTTTGCGCTGACCGGATGGCTAATCGGCATGCAGCAGCCACACCTCCCAATGTTCATCGCCATAGTTTGCAATGTCATAAATGTCGGGGCTTCATATTCTCTCGCTGTTTGCGCCGGGCGCGGCATCGAGGGCGTGGCGTGGGGGACTGTCATAGCCCAATATGCGGGCCTCGCCATCGCCATCGCCATCATCGCCACGAGGTTTCGGCACATCCTGTCGGCCGCGTCCCGGGAGGCCGTCTTGCGGAGAGGGGAGGTATTCAGGCTTCTCAACATAAACCGCGACATCTTTATCCGCACGCTGTGTCTCGTCGCCGTCTTCACGTCTTTCACC
>JAFPDB010000009.1 GCA_017390085.1 Bacteroidales bacterium
AACTTGAGGTCGGGCGAGGATATGAAGCCCTCCATCTTCAAGCCGCCGATGGGGTTGTAGAGCTTATCTTTAATCGGGTCGAGACCCTCCATCCTGACGGTCATGTCGAATACGGTCTCATCCCTATTGACGTGACTGAAAGTCAGAGAGTTGTCGGCAGGCGTGATTACGTCGGCATAGGTCACGACGTCAGGCGTGATGAGCCATTTGTGGGTGAACTGCATATTGGCCTCGAACGGCACCGGCCGATCCTTTTGCCTCCAGCTCTCGTAGCTCATCGTGACGCGGCGCTTCTTCCGGCCGTCGACCTGAATGAAGATGTCGGGCGTCTGCGTGTCGACCCAAATGTCGATTTTCATGTCGGCGCAACTGACGGTCATTGAGCCGTCCGACAGATGCAGCTCCTGACGGAAATCCTTGCCCGCAAGGACGTCGTCGCCCGTGTTGACGCGTATCCGCCCCGCTTTGAGCAGCGTGTTATGCTCGTCGAACCAACCACTTTGGCACATATATATGAGCAACTCGCCATTCTCGACCCATACGTTAAGCCCGATGCTATGCCCTCCCACGGGCATCGACTCCGACGAATTGCGGCTCGGCGACGTCCAGACGTAATCTTGCGGCACGTAGGTGTCGCCGCCTCCCGCAAAGGCCGTGCCGCCAATCAACATGGCCGCCAATCCGGCCAGAGCCTTTATCATGCTGGTGTATCTCATTGTGATATATTGATTTGCCTTATGTGTTATTTTTGCATCGCTAAGATAGAATATTTCTTCAATAGCTTAACGATTATTTAACGAACAAGGCATATGGGCGCAACAAAAGGCAGTCTCGCACTCCTCGCGACGGCCATGCTCACGTCGGCATGCTCCACCGACAACGGCAAACGATTTGACGAGGTCGCGTCGGCGATGATCAGCTGCACGACATACGACGGCGAAGGGAACGAGATTGAACGCGAACTCTGCTTCCGCGACGAGGCCGGGCGCGACACTCTCACCATCATGTTCAGCCGCGGCGTGCAGGTGTCCGAACGCCGGTCGGAATACGATGCGGCGGGGCGCGCGACGCGGGTCCGTTCAGTGGGTAGCGACGGAAGCGAGGCCGTCGGAATCTACGAATATGAGGGAGACCTGCGGACCAGACTAATCTCGCCCACCAACATCCATTGCTTCGAATACGACAGCTTGGGGAAGCCCACGACGGAGAAAATCTACGGCCGCGACGCCAATGGCAACTCCACGGCTCTGCTATCGAAAATCGTCAGGCGATACGACGAGAGCGGCAAGCCGATTTATTCCGCTTTCCTGATGGCCACAGAGACAGGCTTTGAGGAGATTGGCAGCGACGAATACGAATATGATGAGGGAGGCCGACTTGCCTTGACGCTCCAATCCGCGGGCGACACACACACAAAGACGCTATCGGCCTACAACGCGGCTGGCGACATCATAGAGAGCAAGACATACATAATCAACGCCCAGGACGGATCCGAAACTCTCACCGCCCGCACGACATTCGACTACGACTTCGACTCCCTGCAAGTAGTGGAGAGCGACTACGTCTACGACGACCGGGGCCTCGAGATCCTGACACTCAGGCGGGTGAGCCGCTACTCTGAGCGTCGGCAGGGGGAGTCGCTTTAGGCCGGCAATGCTGGACGTAATCGTTGAGGACGAGGACCTCCTTCGCGGCCGTAAGCTGCTGCGAGAGGAAACCTCCCGGCCTGCACATCCCGACGACCACCTTCTCGGCGTTGGAAATCATGTACTTATTCCGATCCATAGCCACGTCGTAACGGTCCATCCAAGGAAGGGAGAAATCGGAAGTCGATATGATGAGCAAACGCCCGTCGCCAATGGCGTCGACGGCATAGGTGGGCCAGAGCGCGGGGTACGGCGTGGAGAGGACGAGAATGGTAGGGAT
>JAFPDB010000049.1 GCA_017390085.1 Bacteroidales bacterium
GAGCAGGCGCGCGTAGGCTTTCTGGTCGCCTTTTTTTGCTCTTTCGACAAGCTCCATGTCGTAAAGGGCCTTGTCGGAATGTATGCTCTGGTTCACTTCCATGTGTTGCTGGTTTGGGTCAGGCGGCCGGTTAGCCATGCGAGGGATTGCATGCACGGCACCATTATGTCCATTGGCAGGGCCAGGAGCCAGATGCGGCTCTCGCCCATGTTGCGGGCCGCAAGCCCCATTGCCGTGTATGTCAGTATTGTGCGGAGGCCGAAGGCCGCTCCCGCGGCTATGAGCAGCGTGTTGTTCTCCATGAGGATGCCGAGCGTCAGTGTGGCGGCGAGGGCCAGCCAGAAGAGCAGTCGCGAGCCGAGCTCTGTCACGAGCCAGAACTTGACGGCGGCCGGGTAGAGCGACGCCGTTGTCAGGTGTCGGCTCTTCTGCGCCGAGTAGGTGAGCCACGTGCGCTTGGGCTCGCTCACCGTGTGGGACGGGGCCTCGAACACGATGGCGGTGTTGGCCCGGCGCCCCATTTCGCTCACGAAGAGGTCGTCGTCGCCCGAGAGGACGTAGAGATGATTGCGGAATTTAGAGCTGCGGTCGAAGAGCGATTTGGTGTAGGAGAGGTTTCTCCCCACGCCCATGAAAGGTTTGACGGCGCGCGCCATGCCGAAGTATTGTACGGCGTTCCAAAATGTCTCGTAGCGCAACATGAGGTTGAGCAGGCCTGGGCGTTTGGCGTAGCGCCCGTAGCCGAGGACGAGCTCGACGCCCTCCTTGCCGTAGCCCTCCATCATGAGTGTGAGCCAGTTGTCGGAGGCTGGCAGGCAGTCGGCGTCGGTGAAGAGGATGTGTTCGTGCTTGGCGGCCTTGATGCCGACGTTCAGGGCGAGCTTCTTGCCGTGGTGGAATACGGAGTCGGAGGGGATGGTTGTCGTGTAGAGCTCGTCGGGATATTGAGCTTTCAGGCGCGCCAGGGCCAGCGGGGTGTCGTCGGTCGAGCAGTCGTCGACGACGATGATTTGCTTCTTGCCCGCATATTTTTGCGCTATGAGGGCGGGGATTAGTTTGCTGAGGTTCTCCTCTTCGTTGCGCGCGCACACGACGATGCTCACGTCGGGCAGTGAAGAGGCCAGATTGCGTGGCTTGCGGCGGACTCGGAACATGAAGAATGCCCAATAGAACAATTGCCATGCCGTGGCGAGTCCCAATACAGAGGCGACGATAAGGTCTGTCGTGCTCACTTTTTCGCTGTTTATTTTTCTTGCGTAAGGCCAAGGGCGGGTTTTGCCCCACCGATCAAAATTGTCAGACGGCGGGGCAAATATACACAATTCTCAAAAACTAAACGGTTCGGTTCGCCAGAAGAGGGTGTGCTTCGCTATGATTATCAAGGTTTTTGTGCCGCGGGGAGTGTGGATGTGTTGTCGTCGGCCATGCCGTCGCTCGGGGCCTTCATCCGCTCTATGGCGCGGCTTGGCGTCCCGTGGCGTTCGGCGTAGGAGATTTGCGCCTTTTGCTGGACGCAAGCCAGGATGAAGTAGACGGCGGCCTGGATCCACAGGCAGCGGACTTCGTGGGCGGTGGCGGCGAGGTCGCCGCCCATGGACATGATCTTGACGTGGGCGTTGAGGCCGAACGTCGACGGGAAGAGCCAGCTTACGAATTTCCAGACGGGCGGGATGCTGACCGAGGGCCATGAGATGCCGCTAAGGAAGAGGAGCGGCACCGACATGAAGACGAATATCAGGAGGCTGTCCTCGCGGCGGTAGATCATGCCCGAGCATACAATCGTGAAACATGAGCAGGCGAGGATGTAGGGCGTCAGCATGGCTATCCAGTCCCAGTAGTTGCCAATGTGCGGCAGCGAGAATCCCCAGGTCACGACGACGTACATGTAGAGCGCCATGAAGAAAAAGAGCGGGAAGACGACGAGAATCTTGCCGAGGATCACGGCCGTCGGGCTGTCGTAGCCGGGCGCGCCGCAGTAGATGGCCATTCCGTTGTTCCTCTCGCGGGTGCGGCCCATCGCCATGCCCAGGCCGAGAACCATGGCCTGCTGGATTATGAGCATCAGGATTGGCGGGATGAGGAAAGAGGCGTAGCCGCCCTGCGGATTGTAGAGCATCACGTGGTCGTAGGCTATCGGCTCGCGCGAGATTTCCAACTCCCTGTCGGTCATTGACGCCGCGCCGAGGGTCTCGATCTTGATGCCTTTGTTCATGTCTTGCGCAATGTTTGAGCAGGGCATGAGGAAGCTTTTGTAGTAGATGAGCGAGCTGACGTCGGAGTAGACGGCCACGCGCGTCTGCCGGCAGTGGCGGATGTCGTCCAAGAAAGAGGAGGGGATGCGGACGATGCCGTAGACTTCGGCTTTCTCCATGAGGAGCCGGGCCTCGGTCATGTCTGCGCATCGGGCGGCGACGGCGGCCTCGGGGCTGGCGTCGAGCTTGCGGACGAACTCGCGGGAGAGCGAGCTGTGGCTCTCGTCGACGACGGCCAGGGGGATGTCGCGCGCGAGCTCAGTGCTATACACGTAATAGTAGATGAGGGGGTATGCTATCGGCAAGAAGAGGAAGAAAATCAGTACGCCGGCGTCGTGCGACATCTCGTTAACCTCTTTCCACCAGACGTTTAGCGTGTCTTGCAATAGGCTCATCGGTCGTTAGTTTTTTAGGGCTTGTACTGAATCGTGTTGAACGCCATGCGGTAGCGTCGGAGGAACAGGAAGGGCATGGCAATAATGGTCAGCATCGCCAAGATGGGCTTCCAGGCGTAGACTATCGGGTAGCCGTTGAGAGCTTGATTGACGTAGATGAGGAAATAGTCGCGGAGCGGGAATACGTACGACAGCCCATGCAGAACTTCGGGCATGGCTGGGACCGGGTATGAGAAACCGGCCATGGAGACCGACAAAACGCCCAAGAGGGCGCAGCTCGACATGGCCATTCGCATCTGCCCCGCGAAAATCCCGAACAAGACAATGGCCATGGCTTGCGCCGCCAATACGGTCATGAAGCCGAGCAGGAACATCGGCGCGAGGCCGCATTGGCACGGGTAGCCCATGACGCGGTAGAGGTACACGTCGTTGGCCATGAAGATGAGCGCGTAGAGGATGGTCTGGGGCAGGAGCTTGCCCGTCAGGGCCACGGGCACCGAGCCGCCCGCCATCTTGTTGAGGAAACTTTTCTGCGTCCCGATTTTCCACTCCATGCCTATGGTGTATGCGGTGGTGATCATGATGAGGATTATGACGATGCCCGGGATTATGAGGTTGTTCAGCAGGATGCCGTAGTTGAGGTAGGGGTTGGCGAGGGGGTGCGTCTCGACGACGACGGGCTGGAGTATGCCCATGATGTTGCTTTGCGGCACGCCTTTGGCGGTGAGCGTCTCTTTGGTCACAGCGAGGCCGGAGAGTTCGGACAGCGTCTTGAGGTCCTTCATGAGCAGGGCCGCCGGTATGTAGTACGAGTCGGCCGTGTAGAAAGAGATCCGCGGCTGGCGCTGGCCTATGGCTTGCTCGGTCGTCGCTTTGGGGATGTAGAAGAAGGCGTAAATCTCGCCTTTCTGCATGGCGCGCCTGGCATCGGAGAACGTGGCGTAGCGGTGGTTGAGCCCCGTGGTCTTCATCGACGAGAGGATGCGGACGAGCTGGCGGGTGGTCTGGGTGTCGTCTTCGTCGACAAGGCCCGTGGGCAGTTGGTCGGGGAGGCCTTGCTCCATGAGCGACGTGAAGTAGAGCGTCACGAAGATTGGGGCCACGAGCATGCAGAATATCAGGAGCGGCCGGCGTTTGAAGACGCCCGCCTCGCGGCGGCTTATGCGCAAGACCCTGGCTATCCTGTCTTTGTAGGGGCTTAGCATGGCTATTGCTTCTGCTTGTTGATTATCGCGCTCATGCCCTCGCGGACGCCCTCGGCGTCCGCCATGTCGAGGGGCACGGCCTTCACCTCAAACGTCTTGAGGTCGTATTGGTCGAGCGCTTTGGTGGCTTTCCAGATGGCGTAGGTCCCGACGTCTTTCATCTTGGTGACGCGGACGGCGATGCTCTTGTCGAGGGCGGGGATGTAGGCCTCGGCCTCGGAGCCTATCGAGAGGCCTGGCAGCAGGTCCTCGCGGACGTTGAAGACGAACCACACCTTGTCGGTCATGGCGACATTGAGCAGCGGGGCTCCGGTCCCGACAAGCTCTCCCAGCTCGGGGAAGATGTCCGTCACCTGTCCGTCGGCCAGGGCGACGAGGGTCATCTCGTCGATGTAGGACGAGACTTCGCTCACGGCCCCGATGGCCCTCTCCACTTGCGCGCGGGCTGCCGCGCGGTCTTCCGCTTGCGCGCCGTGGACGGCCATGTCGTATTGGCTCTTGGCGGCCCGCTCTGTGGCCTTGTAGGCGTTGAGCTGCGCGAGGGCCTCGTCGTGTTTCTGGGCGCTGATGACGCTGTCTTTGTAGAGGGCCACGACGCGGTCGTAGGTCTTTTGCGCCACGTCGAGGCCGGCGAGGGCTTTCTGCCACATTTCGTAGGCCGACTGGACTTGCTCGGCGCGGGCGCTGCCCGTGGCTTTGTCTTCTACTGCGCGGGCGGCTTCGAGGGCCGCGTTGGCCTGCCCGTATTTGGCCATTACGTCCGGGGCTTCCAAGACGACGAGAGTGTCGCCCTTATGGACGAGGTCGCCCTCTTCGACGCGTATCTCCTTGACGCGGCCGGGCACCTTGCTGCTGACGCGGTAGTCGGTCATTTCGGCTTCGCCTTGGATGGTCTCCACCTTATCGGGTTGGCATACGCCTACAATTACCACGGCCGCTATCAGGCACAGTAGTACGATGGCGAGAATGAGGGTGATGTTCGCTTTCTTTTTCATTTCTGGATATGCTAATTCGGGGTTTTGGGGATTTTGGGCGAGACGGTGGCGGCTTTGCGCACGGGCCGGCAACACGTCTCGGCGGAATACTTTCTCTTTGGCCGGGTCTCAATCTCCCAGCCTGATTGCAAATTACTGAAACATTGGCGTCGTATGCAAGTCTCTTTTACTGCCGATATTGGAGTTTTTGATCACATTATGGCTATATTAGCGTCTGGATTTCCAATTTTTTGTATCAAAACACAACATCATCATCAATAGCCCCCAAAAAATGGAGAGTACTCTCAACAACATTTCTATCTCGAAACTCAGCGGAATGGGTTTCGACGGTGTCGTGACCTACGCTGACGACATAATCCTGACCGACAATATTGACCATTTGGACGTATTTCGCGACCCTTGCCGCGTCGACGGGATTGTACTCTTCGTGTGTTTGGAGGGACGGGTTGTGTGCGACATCAACCTGAAGCGTCAGGTTCTGGAGCCGGGAGACATGATCCTGATTCTCAACAGCAACATAATTCAAGTGCAGAGCGCCAACGGGTTCAAGGCCATGGCGGCCCTCGTCACGATGGACTACCTGAACCGCTTGCGGCTCGACATCAACAGCCGCTTGTCGCTCTTCCTCGGGGTCATAAACAACCAGACCATCGTCTCGCTGCCGCCCGAGGAGATAGACGCCCTGAGCATGATTTTCCGCCTGATAATCAAGGCCGTGACTGAGGCGCGCCCCGACAGCCCCGACCTCGTGGCCGTCATGCTCCACGGCCTTTGCGCGCACGTAGTCTCCGCCGTCAGGACCTTTGCCCCGCAGGTGCGCGCCGAGCGCAAGCCGCAGCGCACGGAGCTGATTTTCGAACAATTCATGCAACTGCTGACCAAGCACCACGTCAAAGAGCGGAACGTCGCTTTCTATGCCGGGCAGATGGGGCTGTCGGCCAACTACC